>NZ_CAJFGT010000024.1:0-30574 GCF_904377885.1 Flavonifractor sp. An112
GATACCGGCAGAGTACAGGGTCTTCTTCAGGTACTCGCGGAGCTTGTAGTCCTCAACCAGCAGGTCGCCGACCTTCTCGTTGCGGGCATACCAGCGGGAGTCCCAATCCTTAATGACGCCCACGCGCAGGCCGTGGGGATTCACTTTCTGTCCCATATTCTTCCTCCTCCCTTAGCGCTCAGCCACGCAGATGGTGATGTGAGAAGTGCGCTTGTTGATCCGATAGGCGCGGCCCTGAGCCCGGGGACGCATCCGCTTGATGATGGGGCCGGGGCAGGCGAACACCTGGGAAACATACAGCTTCTCGGGGTCCATCTGATGGTTGTTCTCCGCGTTGGCAGCGGCGCTCTTGAGGAGCTTGAGCAGCAGCTCGGAGGCAGCCTTGGGGGTGGCCATCAGGATGGCGTTGGCCTGGGCTACGCTCTTGCCGCGGATCAGGTCGCAGACGATCTGGACCTTACGGGGAGAGATACGGGTATATCTCAGATGTGCTTTAGCTTCCATATTCTCTCTCCTCCTTACTTACCAGACTTGGCGCCGGCGTGGCCGCGGAAGGTACGGGTGGGGGCGAACTCGCCCAGCTTGTGGCCAACCATATCCTCGGTCACATAGACGGGAACGTGCTTGCGGCCGTCATGCACGGCAAAGGTGTGTCCGACGAAGGAGGGGAAGATGGTGGAGGCGCGGCTCCAGGTCTTCAGAACCTTCTTCTCGCCGGTCTGATTCATTTCGTCGACCCGCTTCAGCAGCTCGGGAGCGCAAAAGGGGCCCTTCTTGATACTTCTGCTCATCTTTTACTGCCTCCCTTACTTCGCGTTGCGGTGCTTGACGATGAACTTCTCGGTGCGGTTCTTCAGCTTGCGGGTCTTGTAACCCATAGCAGGCTTGCCCCAGGGGGTAACAGGGCCGGGACGACCGACAGGGCTCTTGCCCTCGCCGCCGCCGTGGGGGTGGTCATTGGGGTTCATGACGGAACCACGCACGGTGGGACGCCAACCCATGTGACGCTTACGGCCGGCCTTACCGATCTGGATGTTGGCCCAGTCGGTGTTGCCGACCTGGCCGATGGTGGCCTTGCAGTTCTCGCGGATATAACGCACCTCGCCGGAGGGCAGACGGACCTGAGCCATGCCGTTCTCCTTGGCCATCAGCTGAGCGGCCTCACCGGCAGCGCGGACCAGCTGGGCGCCCTTGCCGGGGTAGAGCTCGATGCAGTGGATCATTTCGCCCACGGGGATGTTGGCGATGGGCAGGCAGTTGCCGGGCAGGATGTCGGCGTCGGGACCGGTCATAATGATGTGGCCGGACTTCAGGCCCACAGGAGCCAGGATATAGCGCTTCTCGCCGTCCTCATACTGGATAAGGGCGATGTTGGCGGAACGGTTGGGATCGTACTGCAGGTTGATGACAGTAGCGGTGCCTTCCTTGTCGCGCTTGAAGTCGATGATGCGGTACTTCTTCTTGTTACCGCCGCCGCGATGGCGGACGGTGATGCGGCCGTAGCTGTTGCGACCGGCATTCTTCTTCAGGTTCTCCAGCAGGCTGCGCTCGGGCTTGGCCTTCTTATCGATGCCCTCGAAGGCGCTCACGGTCATGTGGCGGCGGGAGGGCGTAGTGGGCTTATAAGTTTTGATAGCCATTGTTCCTTATCCTCCTTACACCATGCCCTCGAAGAACTCGATGGTCTTGGAGTCCTCGGTCAGGGTAACCATAGCCTTCTTCCAGTTGGCGCGGCGGCCAGCGGGGAAGCGGCCGGTGCGCTTGGCCTTGCCCTGCATATTCAGGGTGTTGACCTTGGCGACCTTCACGCCGAAGATCTCCTCGACGGCCTTGGCGATCTCGATCTTGTTCGCGCTCTTGGCCACCTCGAAGGTGTACTTCTTGGCCTCGGTCTCGGCCATGGACTGCTCGGTGATGATGGGGCGCTTGATGATATCATAAGCGGTGGTAGCCATTACGCAAACACCTCCTCGATGACGGCCAGAGCGGCCTTATCTACGATAAACTTGCCAGCGTTCACGATGTCGTACACGCTGAGGATCTTGGCAGTGGTGGTCACCACGCCGGGGATGTTGCGGGCGGACTTGATGACGGTCTCGTTGACCTCGGGGGTCACGATGACGGCCTTCTTGGCGCCCACAGTGCTCAGGAAGCCCTGCATGGTCTTGGTCTTGATGGCGTCCATGTTCAGGCCGTCCACCACCACGATGTCGCCGGAGGCGGCCTTGGCGGACAGAGCGGACTTGAGAGCCAGACGCTTGACCTTCTTGTTCAGCACGTAGCTGTAGTCGCGGGGCTTGGGAGCAAAAACGATACCGCCGTGAGTCCACTGGGGAGCGCGGGTGGAACCCTGACGGGCGCGGCCGGTGCCCTTCTGGCGCCAGGGCTTGATGCCGCCGCCGGAAACCTCGGCGCGGGTCAGAGCGGACTGGGTGCCCTGACGGCAGTTGGCCAGGTGGTTCTTAACCACCTCGTGGACAACGGTCTGATTGGGCTCGATCCCGAACACAGCTTCGGAGAGCTCCACTTCGCCGACCTGGTTGCCGGCCATGTTCACAAGAATTGCCTTAGGCATTTGAGTTCTCTCCTTTCTTACTTGTTACGGGCGGAAGCCTTCTGGGGATTGACGCGGGCGGAAGCCTTCTGCGGGTTGACGCTGGCGTTGGCAGCGGCGCCCTTCTCCTTGACGTTGATCACGGAGTTGCGCAGGTACACGATGCCGCCCTTGGGGCCGGGGATGGCGCCGCGGACAGCGATGATGCCCAGCTCGGAGTCAACCTTGATGACGTCCAGGTTCAGAACAGTGACCTGCTCGTTACCCATCTGGCCGGCGCCGATCTTACCCTTGAAGATACGGGAGGGATCGGTGCTGGAGCCCATGGAGCCGGCGTGACGGTGCACAGGGCCGGTACCGTGGGATTCCTTCAGGCGGTGAGCGCCGTGACGTTTGATAACGCCCTGATAGCCGTGGCCCTTGCTGATGCCGGTCACGTCCACGCGGTCGCCCTCGGCGAACACGTCAACCTTGACCTCGTCGCCCACGTTGAGGGCGTCGCAGTTGTCCAGCTTGAACTCCTTCAGGGTGCTCTTGCGAGCGTCGCCAGCCTTCTTCAGGTGACCCAGCTCAGGCTTGGTGAGCTTCTTCTCAGCTACGTCGCCGTAGCCCAGCTGAACGGCGTTGTAGCCGTCCTTCTCCTCGGTCTTCTTCTGCACCACGGTGCAGGGGCCCGCCTCGATGACGGTGACCGGGATGACCTTGCCGGCTTCGTCGAAGATCTGCGTCATGCCGACCTTCTTGCCGATAATGGCCTTTTCCATGTGTTTTCCTCCTTAATAAGGTTATTGGTTGGGCGAGTTACCCATTGGACTGGTATTGCTCGGCCAACTTGACCCGTCCGCCTCAAAACGCGGCGGACTGCGGTACAAACAAAGGAATGGATCGCTGTCTCTTACAGCTTGATCTCGATCTCCACACCGGCGGGGAGCTCCAGGCTCATCAGGGCCTCGACGGTCTTGGGAGAGGGCTTGAGGATGTCGATCAGGCGCTTGTGAGTGCGGCGCTCGAACTGCTCGCGGGAGTCCTTGTACTTATGGACGGCGCGCAGGATGGTGACGACTTCCTTCTTGGTGGGCAGGGGGATGGGGCCGGACACGGAAGCGCCGGTGCGCTTGGCGGTCTCAACGATCTTCTCAGCGCTCTGGTCGATGAGCTGATGATCGTAGGCCTTCAGACGGATGCGGATCATTTCTTTCTGAGCTGCCATGGTGTTTGTTCCTCCTTAAACATACGAAGTGGTGCGCTTTTGCCGGGTCCACGGGGCCAAAGCGCGGTGTCTTTCCTCGCTTCGTACGGTGAGAGATTTCAGTACACGTTTCCGTGCGTATCACTCCGTGACATGAAGAAAACCGGCACAAGCAGGCCGGTTTTACCCATACATGGCGATATACGCCGTGTACAGATCCCTCAGCCGCCCGATTCTAGCTCGGACATACTCCGCGGAAGTTACCTCATTTCTGAGCAATCTCCCGCATCATCGCAGACTGCGCCCCAAACAGGCGCTTGATTATGATACTCTAAAACCCATTCCCTGTCAAGAGCTTTCCCGGTTTTTTTTGAAAAATTTTTGTCTCTGCCGGAGCAGGCGGGAAAAGGGCCGCCTGTCCCAGCAGCAAAAGCACAGGAATCAGGGAATAGTGGTACCGCCCGGCCACCTCCACCAGCATCTGGGCGCAGGTCAGCCCCAGCACATACAGGGGCAGCAAAACCACAGCGGAGCGCTCCCGGTTTCGCCACAGCCGGACCAGGGCACCTCCCGCCAGTACCATGGCTGCATAATAGAATCCGTTGCAGGCCAGGGCAAACAGCTTGGTATGCCGCACCACGCTGCCCACATAGCCCACGCAGGCGTGGTCAGAGCCCAGAAAAGCCCTCAGTTTATCCCGCAGCAGAGGCAGCAAGGCCACCTTCCCGGAGGTGATGCGGTCTTTGGCAGCCTCCAAAGCTCCCTCCTGAGCCTGCTGGGCGGTGGCCCCCGGCGCATCGCCGAGAGAAAAGAGCAGCTGGCTGTCCTCCTGGTTCCATGCCCCGCCGGAGTCTTGGTTAAATCCCACCAGAACACTGTAGCCCGGCGTGGTGGAGGGCTTCTCCCCAATGCGGCGGGTCAAATGGGCCTGCCATAGCGGGCCGGTGACGGCATAGACCGCCAGCAGGGCGGCCAGCAGCCCCAACCAGTACCGCCGGGATTCTCCCAGCAGCCATTCCTCCGGCTTCAGCACCAGGCGCCAGATCAGCAGAGCAATGATCACCACCGCCGCAATGGGACGCACCCCGTTGAACCACCGCAGCACCAGCCCTGCTGCCACCCCCCGCAGGATGAGCCGTCTCCCCTCCGCCGTCAGCAGCACCAAGGCTCCCAGCATCAGAGTGGTATAGAGGGGCTCGGACAGAACCAGACTATTATAAATGGTCTGGGAGGGACAGGCAATCCACAGCAGATAGGCGGAGATCCCGGCCAGCAGTCCCCACCACCGCCGCCCCAACAGGAAAAGAAAACTGCCGGAGACAGCGGTGAGGACCACATTAAGCATCTGGGCCAGCAGTTCCCCCGGCCCCAGCAGGCGGATAAACCAACTGAGAAAGGAGGAGTAGCCGAAGATATGAGGGAAGAGGGCCATATAGCGCCCGCCCTCCAGTACCGGCTGCCGGGCCAGGGCATTGGCATAGCCCCAGAAGGTGGCGTAATCCCCGGAGGGAGTTACCCGTACCAGGAACACCCAGGCTCCCTTGACCGCCAGACAGAGTAGGGTAAGCCCCAGCCAGATCCTGACCGCCCCCATTCTCTCCAACCAACGGCACAGCGGCGGCAACCCTTTCCAGCCCGCTGTCAGGACGGGAACTGCCAGCGCCAGGGCCTTCCAGGTCTCCCCATTCTGCCCCACCCCCAGCACCAGCCCGCCGGCCAGCAGGGCCAGCGCCAGCCCCAGCATAATCCGGGTCAAAAGACCGGCCCCCGCCGTCAAACGCCGTTCCATCGTCTTCTCCCCCCTCCTGACCTTACATTTTTTAGTTTTGTCCTATGATAGGACAACTCAGGACGATTTTCAGTATAACGTTGGGGTTGTCCTATGTCAAGACAAAAGGAGGTGTATTCTCATGGCCAGGATCATTGACGGGACTGCCAAAAACCTGGTGGGCGAGCAGGTGCGGGCCCTGCGCATCAAGCGGGGCATGAGCCAGCAGGCCCTGTCCGATAAGCTGGAAACCATGGCGATCTATGTCTGCCGGGGCTCGGTCTCCCGGATTGAGGACCGGCAGCGCACCGTGACCGACATTGAGCTGTACGGGCTGTCTCAGGTGCTGGGGGTACCCATCGCCCAACTCTTTGGTCCCGACGAGCAATAAAAAAGGAGACCCCGATGTCCCAATGGACATCGGGGTCTCCTTTCTTACTTGATATTATAGCACTTCGGCGATCCGCTTCTTCATCTCGGCGGGGTCGATTTCGGTCTGGGTAAAGTGTTCCAGGGCCAATACCGCCTGGTTGACCAGAAGGCCCAGTCCATTGATGGGCCTGTGGCCCCGCTTTTTGGCCTGGCGGAGCAATTCGGTTTCAGCGGGAATGTAGATCAGATCCACCACCGGCACTCCGGGCTTCAAATGATCCAGGAAGGAGAAGTCGGCAAACTGTCCGGCGGTGTCCGCCATTCCCAGGGAGGTGCAATTCACCAGCAGGTCGCACTCCTCCGCCGCCCGGGCCAGTTCATCCTGGGAAAAGCCCGCCGGATGAAGATGCTCCAGGTCGTGGTCACAGATGGCCTGAGCCTTGTCGAGGGTACGGTTGCACACGATGACCCCCGCTCCAGCCTGGGCCAACTTGAGACATACCGCCTTGGCGGCGCCTCCCGCTCCCAATACCGTCACCTTTTTACCCGCCGGATCGATGCCCTCGTCGGCCAGTGCCCGGAGGAAGCCCTCGCCATCGGTGTTGTAGCCGTAGGTTTTGCCCTCCCGGATGCAGACGGTATTCACCGCTCCGATGAGTCTGGCATCCTCGTCCAGCTCATCCAGCAGGGGCACCAGCTCCTCCTTATGGGGCATGGTAGCGTTGAATCCTGCGTATCCGGCAAATTTGGCACACTCCAGCCATTCCCTGCACTGTCCCCGGGGCACCGGCTGACACAGATACACATAGTCCAGGCCCAGCGCCTTGAGCATGGTATTCTGGATCAGAGGGGACTTGGAGTGGGCCACCGGGTCCCCAATAACGCACAGCTTGCGGGTAGTGTTTTTCAGTTCCACGTTCATATCCATCTCTCCCCGTTCGCCCTCCGGCCGGTGGTCGGGGAGGGCGGCGTTGATTGCCAGGGCCACCAGCAATCCCACAATGGTCTCGATCATGCGGGCGGCGGCGTAGTAATACCGGGTCACGCCGGTGACGCCGGTGATGAGAATGACGCAGGGCAGGATGCAGGCCATGCCGCAGGCGGTGGGCCGCTTGATGAGCAGGCACAGCCACACCCCCGCCACGCACACCGCCCCCAGGATGAGGGTCTTGAGCCAGAAATGCTCCAGGGCCGGTCCCAGCAGCAGGGTAGCGGTACCCAGGGCGCCGCCCACAATGACGCCGATGAGGCGGGAAATACCCTGGCGGAAGGTCTGACCCAGGGTGCTCTGGGTGCAGATGATGCAGGCAATACAGGCATACAGAGGCCCCATCTGCCCCAAAATACCTCCCAGCTCCTCCCGATAGGTGAGGCCAAAGGGAAGGAACAGCGCATAGGACACCATCACCGCCACAGCGGTCTTGATGACCCGCATTCCGATGCGGGGCAAGGGAACGGAAGGATGTTTCATAATCTCTCCTTGCTCATTTATGGAAGCTCTCTTCGGTTACATCTCTCCGGCGAGAAAGTAACCCATTGCTGCCTCGTAGCCATACAGCCCCAGGCCGCAGATCTGACCCACACAGGCGGGGGCGGTGACGCTCTTGTGCCGGAACTCCTCCCGCTGGTGGACGTTGGAGATATGGACCTCGATGCAGGGCACATCCACCGCCTTCAGGGCGTCCAGAATGGCGTAGGAGTAGTGGGTAAAGGCCCCCGGGTTCATGACGATGGCGTCATACACTCCGTCGGCGGCGTGGATGGCGTCGATGATGGCCCCCTCGTGGTTGGACTGGAAGCAGCTGGCGGTGGAACCGTGGGCTGCGGCAAAGTCCTCCAGCCGCTTGCACAGACTGTCATAGGTATTCTCCCCATAAATGCCCGGCTCCCGCTTGCCCAGCAGGTTCAGGTTGGGTCCGTTGATGATGAGGAATTTCATTTCAGCACCTCCAAAATCCGCTGGACGGTCTCCGCCGGGGTAGCCTGTACATCCACCACACGGTCGGCCCACTCCAGATAGATGGGCTCCCGCCCGGCGTACCGTTCCAGAAAAGCCGTTCTCCCCTGCTGGCCCAGAGGGCGGCCGCCCATAGACACATTGTCGTAGATCTCCCCCGGGTCCCGCCGGAGGAAAACCACAGTACCACTATATTTTAGAGAAGCGATGGAATCCGCCCGGGTGGGCAGGCCGCCGCCGCAGGCAATGACCTGACTCTTCCGCTGGGCCAGTTCCTCCGCCGCGCCCAACTCCCAGTCCCGGAAGAAGGCCTCTCCCTCCCTGGCAAAGATGTCGGGGATGGACCGGCCCAAGGCCTCCTCTATATATTGGTCGGTATCCACAAAGGTGAAGCCCAGCTCTTTGGCCAGCAGCTTCCCTACCGTGGACTTGCCGCAGCCCATCATGCCGATGAGCACCACGTTGTCCCTCATGCCTGCTCCTCCCAGGCTTTATAGTTGCCCAGAATGCGCACCTCGGTGGCCAGCTGGCTCAGCTCGTGGAGTACCCCGTCCATGCCGGGGGCGGTGAGGTCGCCGGTGAAGTCCAGGAAGAAGAGGTACTCAAAACCCCGTCCGGGGATGGGCCGGGACTCGATCTTCAGCAGGTTGAGCCCCTGGACGGCAAAGATGGTGAGGATCTCGTGGAGAGAGCCGCTCTGGTGAGGCAGGCGGAACACGGCGCTGATCTTATTGCGCTCCGGCCGCAGCTCGGGCACCGGGGACACCACCGCAAACCGGGTATGGTTCATGGTATTGTGGTTGACCCGTTCAGCCAGGATGTTGAGGCCGTACAACTGGGCAGCCCGCTTGGAGCAGATAGCGGCAGCGGTGTGGTCTCCCCTCTCCGCCACCAGCTTGGCAGAACCGGCGGTGTCCAGGGTGGGCACCCGCTTCCAGTCCCGGTGGGCGTCCAGATACTTCTCGCTCTGCATCAGCCCCTGCTCATGGGAATAGACGGTTGTAATCTGGGACAGTTCCACGCCCGGCAGTGCTGCCAGGCAGTGCTCCACCGGCACCTGCCACTCCCCCACGATGTAATAGCGATACTGGGCCATCAGGTCGTATACCTGCCGGATAGACCCGGTGGAGGAGTTCTCCACCGGCAGCATGGCGTAGTCCACCTCACCCTTCTCCAGGGCAGCGAATACATCGTTGAACCAAGGCTTGCCCACACTGTTCACGTCCCCGCCGAAGAAGCCCACGGTGGCTTCCTCGCTGTAGCAGCCCGGCTCTCCCTGGTAGGCCACCCGGGGATTGGCCACCGGCTGACGCACTCCGGCCAGGTCGGCCAGATAGGCGGCATAGCCTAGGTCCTCCGCCCCCTCCTTCACCAGATGGCGCTGCTGGCGGCGGGAGATGGCCATGATGCTCTCATAGAGCGCCGCCAGATCCGCCTTCCGGGCGGGGTCGTCGGTCAGGGCCGTCTTGGCGGCAATGACCTGCTTCTCCCGGTTGGCGTCCAGCACAGGGATGCCCTCCCGCTGCTTGTATTCTCCCACCTTGCCGGTGACCGCCATCCGCTCCAGAAAGAGTTTGACCAGTTCCCCGTCAATGCGGTCGATCTCCTGCCGATATTGCTCCAGTTCCGTCATATCCATCGCTCCTTATCAGATGCCCAATACAGCGCAGGCCGCCAGGGCAGCCGCCGCCTCGATCACCGGCACCGCCCGGGGGACGATGCAGGGATCATGGCGGCCGTGGATCTCAATTTCCGTCTCCTCCCCGGTCCGCAGGTCCACACTCTCCTGAGGCAGAGAGATGGAGGGAGTGGGTCGGATGGTGACCTCAAAGGTCACCGGCATCCCGTTGGTGATGCCGCCGTTGATGCCCCCGGCGTGGTTGGTCTTGGTGACCACCTTGCCGTCCTCCACGGCAAAGGGGTCGTTGGCCTCGCTGCCCCGCATGAGGGAGAAGGCCACGCCGGCCCCGAACTCAATGCCCTTCACCGCGGGTACGGCAAAGAGATACTGGGAGAAAATTCCCTCCACGTTGCAGCCGAAGTCGGGGGCGCCCAGTCCGGCGGGCAGGCCGGTAACGGCGCACTCGATGGCGCCGCCCACGCTGTCCTGCTCCTCCTTGGCCTCCAGAATGGCCTGGCGCATCTCCTCGCCCTTGCTGTCATTCAGTACCGGGAAGGATTTGGCCGCCACAGCTTTCAGTTCCTCCGGGTCCTCCAGGGCGGCGTCACAGATGCCGTAAATGGAGCTGATATGGGCCCCCACCTGAACGCCCCGGCCCGCCAGCACCTGCTTAGCTACCGCGCCGGCGGCCACCAGCGGGGCGGTGAGGCGGCCGGAAAAGTGGCCGCCTCCCCGATAGTCCAGACAGCCTCTGCTCTTGATGAATCCGGCGTAATCCCCGTGGCTGGGCCGGGGGGTGTACCGGATGGATTCATAGTCCTTGGAGTGCTGGTCGGAGTTGTGGATCATCATGGCCAGGGGGGCGCCGGTGGTCTTGCCCTCAAACACCCCGGAGAGCACCTCCACCAGGTCGCTCTCCTTCCGGGCGGTGGCGGTGGGGTCCTGGCCCGGCTTGCGCCGGTCCAGCTCCTTCTGCACCTGTTCCAGATCCAGCGCCAGCCCGGCGGGCACCCCCTCCAGCACCACGCCGATGGCGGGGCCGTGGGATTCACCGAAAATCATGTGTCGCATACTTATCTATCCTCCATCCCCATGTAGGGGCGACCCTTGCGGTCGCCCGCGGGTGGCCATAAAGGCCGCCCCTACGTCCGGCTGATCCGTCCGCCCAGAGCCTCATAGTCCTCCCAGAACCGGGGATAAGACTTCTTGACGCACTCCGCACCAGTGATGGTCACCGGCGCCTCACACCGGATGGCGGCAATGGCCGCCATCATGGCAATACGGTGGTCGTTGTGGCCGGAGACGGTAACACCCCCCGCCAGCTTCTCCTTCCCATGGATCACCAGGTAGTCCTCATATTCCTCTACCTGGGCCCCCAGGGCGTTGAGCACTTCGGTCACGGTAGCCAGCCGGTCGCTCTCCTTGATCCGCAGCCGCCCGGCGTTGACAATGCGGGTGGTCTCCCCCGCTCGCAGGGCGGCCATGGCGGCCAGAGGGGGCACCAGATCGGGGCACTGGCTTACATCCAGGTCCAGGCTGCCGGTCCCCTGCAGCTGGTCATAAAATCCGGCAATGGCCCGGTCCCCCTGAACGGAGGCCTGATCCAGCCCGCCGATCTCCACCGGGCAGCCCAGGCATTTGGCTCCGTACCAGAAGGCGGCGTTGGACCAGTCGGCCTCAATGGCCAGATTCTGATGCTGGTAATACTGATTTCCCGGCACACGGAAGGTGCGCTTGCCGTCGTATTCCGCCTTTACTCCAAACCGTTCCAGGGCGTCCAGGGTCATGTCCACATAGCCCCGGCTCTCCAGGTCGGTGGTGAGCCTGATCTCGCTGTCCCCCTCCAGCAGGGGCAGGGCATACAGCAGGCCGGTGATGAACTGGGAGGACACGTTGCCCGGCAGGGTGTAAATGCCGGGGGTCAGCTTGCCCCGTACCGTCAGCATCCCGTCCTTCTGTTCGTAGAAGATGCCCTTCTCCCGGAAGAGGGCGAAGTAGGGGTCCTGGGGCCGCTCCATCAGCCGCCCGTGGCCGGTGAACTTGCCGCCCCCCTTGAGGGCCAGAGCCACCGGAATGAGAAAGCGGAGGGTGGAGCCGCTCTCCCCGCAGTCCATCACCTCGGGGGCGGGCTCCTCGTGGCCGTCCACCAGGTCGGCACCCCGGATGATGGTGCCGTCGGCGGAAGCGTCGGCATCCAGGGTGCGCATACACCGCAGGGTGGCCTGGATGTCCTCCGACAAATCCACGTTGGACAGCTTGCAGAAGCCGTCGGACAGAGCGGCGGCGATGATGAGCCGGTGGGCCTGGCTCTTGGAGGGGGGCGGAGTTACCGCCCCCGCCAGCGAGGTTGGCGTAATGGTCACATTCATTTCAGTTCCTCCAGCAGTGCGGCTTTGGGCATTTTATGGGGGATGGCATGGCCCATCTCTTCCAGCAGGATCACGCTGATGTCCGCCCCCGCCCCCTTCTTGTCCAGACCAATGGCGGCGGCATACTCCTCCGCCGTACAAGAGATCTCCACCGGCAGATCCAGAGCGGTGAGAACGGCGGCAATCCTGTCCGCCGTCCCCGCCGGAGTAATCCCCAGCCGCTCCCCCAGTCCGGCGGCCCTCACCATACCGGCGGCCACCGCCTGGCCGTGGGTCCACTTCTCATAGTGGCCCGCCTTCTCGTAGGCGTGGCCCAGGGTGTGGCCGAAGTTGAGCAGCATCCGTTTTCCCGTGTCCCGCTCGTCCTCTTCCACAACAATTCGTTTTAAATTGCAGCAGGTATACAGAACGTGTTCGATTTCCGTCATAATTCCCTTCCGGCTGGGCCGGTGGGCCAGGAAATCAAAGAAGGTCCCGTCCAGGATACAGCCGTACTTGATGACCTCTGCCATACCGTCGGCAAAGGTAGCGTCGGGCAGGGTATCCAGGGTATCCGGGTCCATCAGCACCAGCTTGGGCTGCCAGAAGGCACCGGCCAGATTCTTGCCCGCCTCCAGGTCGATGGCCACCTTGCCTCCCACAGAGGAGTCCACCTGTGAAAGCAGGGTGGTGGGGATCTGGACGAAGTCCACCCCACGCAGGATAGTAGCTGCGGCAAAGCCCGCCAGGTCCCCCACCACGCCGCCGCCCAGAGCCACCACGGCATCGGTACGGGTGAGCCCGGCGGCCATCATGGCCTCCCACAGGCCGGCCAGCTGACCGGCACACTTGGAGGCCTCTCCGGCGGGCACAACATGGATCGTCACAGAAAACCCGGCGGCGGTGAGGCTTGCTTCCAGCCGGGGGGCATAGAGGGGGGCCACGTTGGAGTCGGTGACCACAAAGAGCCTGCCCGCCCGGGGCAGGGCCTTCCGGCAGTATGCTCCCGCCTGGTCCAGCAGGCCCCGCTGGATCAGGATATCATATTCCCGCCCCGGCAGGGCGACGGTGAGGGTCTTCATGGGCACTTCGTCCTTTCCATAATACCGTAGGAGCAATCTTTCTGGCCACCCCTGCGTCATTTCTTTTTATTTTACCAACTTTTTCTCCACCAGGTCAACCAGCATACCCACCTTGTGCATGAGGGCGTCGAACTTCTGGGGGGTAAGGGACTGCTGGCCGTCGCACTTGGCGTGGGCGGGATCGTTGTGGACCTCGATGATGAGACCGTCGGCGCCCGCCGCCACGGCGGCCAGGGCCAGAGGCTCCACCATCCAGTACATACCGGCAGCGTGGGAGGGGTCCACGATGACGGGCAGATGGCTCATCTGCTTGACGGCGGGGATGGCGGACACGTCCAGGGTGTTGCGGGTGTAGGTCTCAAAGGTACGCACGCCCCGCTCGCACAGGATCACGTTCTCATTGCCCTCGGCCATAATATACTCGGCGGACATGATCCATTCCTCGTAGGTGTTGGACAGGCCCCGTTTGAGCAGGATGGGCTTGCTCATCTTGCCCACTTCCTTAAGCAGCTCAAAGTTCTGCATATTGCGGGCGCCCACCTGGACCACGTCCACCTCCCGCTCAAAGAGGTCGGCCATCCGGGGGTCCATGATCTCGGTGACGATGGGCAGACCGGTCTTGGCCCGGGCCTCCACCAGCAGATCCAGGCCGGGAGCGCCCATGCCCTGGAAGGAGTAGGGGGAGGTGCGGGGCTTGAAGGCGCCGCCCCGCAGCATGGCCGCGCCGGAGCGCTTCACGTCCTCGGCCACGGCGCAGATCTGCTCCTCACTCTCCACCGAGCAGGGGCCGGCAATGACGGAGAAGTTGCCGCCGCCGATCTTGGCATTGCCCACGGTGACCACGGTGTCCTCGGGGTGGAACTTGCGGTTGGCCTTCTTGTAGGGCTCCTGCACCCGCATGACCCGCTCCACGTTGGGGTTGATGGAGATCTTGTCCATATCCACGGCGGTGGTATCGCCCACCAGGCCCAGGATGGTGCAGCCCACGCCGTTGGTAATGCCCACTTCCAGGCCCAGCTGCTTCAGTTTATCTGCCAGATGTTGAATATCCTCCTGCCGGGTACCGGGCTTCATGACGACTACCATATGACACGCTTCCTTTCCAGTGACAAAATAGGCGCTCATTGATGAAATCAATGAGCGCCCTGTCTGTGTTACAAGGTAATATCAGGCCCCATAGGGCCCACCCATTTACTCCATCCTGCTATTTTCCCATGCCAAAAAAGCCGGTGCCCATAAATCGAGCCCAGCCAAAGGAAAACAGGAAGGATGCAGTTGTGAGGGAACGTCTGGTCATGCCTGTACGCCTCACTTTTCTAGGTTGGAGTCATTATACCCTCTTTTTCCCGTGATTGCAACGGGAATTGTGTACAAATACCGCCGGTGTTTTCTCCACTCTCACTGTGTTTTCCCCCTGTCCGGTCACATGGGCGCGCTTTGCAGCTCGCCGTGGGGCATATGCCGCAGCAGCTGCCGCAGGCAGAGGGCGAAGAGCACCGAGCTGATGGACCAGGTGAGGGGATAGGCCCAGTAGACCACCCGGATGTCGGGGATGACCCGCACGGTAAGGGTGATGTAGGTGATGCGCAGGGCGCACCACACCGTCAGCATAATGGCCATGGGTACGATGGGCCGCCCCATGCCCCGCAGGATGCCGGCGCAGCAGTGGGAGAAGGACAGCAGGCAGTAGAACAGGGACACCGTACGGGCATAGGCCACACCAAAGGCCACCACCTCCGGCTCGCTGTTGAAGGCGGCCACCAGCAGCGGGGAGGCCAGGAAGATGATCCCGCCGATGGCCTCTGCCAAAATGGGGCTGCACACCAGGCCGAACTTCATACCCGCCCGCACCCGGTCGAAGCGGTGGGCCCCCAGGTTCTGACTGACGAAGGTGGACAGGGCCAGCGCAAAACAGGTTACCGGCAGGAAGGCAAAGCCTTCGATACGGCTGTAGGCGCCGCAGCCCGCCATGGCGGCGGAGTCAAAGGCGTTGATGTTGGCCTGGACGATGACGTTGGCCAGGGAGACCACCGAGCTCTGTACTCCGGAGGGGATACCCAGGGTGATGATCTGCTTGAAGGTGGGTCCCTCGAAGCGCACCCGCCGCCAGTTCACCCGGTAGCCCGCCTTGGTGAGGGTCAGCTTGCGGAAGGCCAGGAAGGCGGACAGGCACTGGCTGAGGATGGTGGCCAGGGCAGCGCTGCCCACCCCCAGTTTCAGTACCGCCACAAAGAGCAGATCCAGCACCACATTGGTAAGGGAGGCGGCAATGAGGTACTTCATGGGGCTGCGGCTGTCACCCACCGACTGGAGGATACTGGCCCCCATGTTGTAGAGCACCACAGCGGAGGAGCCGAAGAAGTAAATACGGAAGTAAAGAATGGAGTTGTCAATGACGTCGGCAGGGGTGCCGATCCACTGGAGGATCTGTGGGGTTAAAATGGCCCCCACTACTGTCAGGATCACACCTGCTGTCAGGCCCAGGGCCACGGTGGTGTGGACCGCCCGCTCCATATGGTCGTCGTCCTCCGCCCCGTAGTACCGTGCGATGAGCACGCCCGCACCCAGGGATACACCGTTGATAAAGCCCACCATGAGCAAAATCATGCTGCTGGAGGAGCTGACCGCCGCCAGAGCAGACCGGCCAATGAAGTTGCCCACAATAAGGGAATCCACTGCATTATATAATTGCTGAAACAGGTTACTGAAAAAGATGGGCAGGGCAAAGGCCAGCATCTTTTTGGGGACGCTGCCTTCGGTCAGGCGATTTTGTTCGTTTCGGTCCATCGGGTCCATCTCCGCTCTCTCTTGATCTGTCTTTTTATTATTAGCCTGTTAAAGCAAAAAGTCAAGCTGTGCCACCCAGTCACCCTTTTCCGGCAGCGGAATAGGATGGAGCAGTCACTGGGAACGGAGGGCTTACCATGAGACATGAACTGAACCTGTGGGTGGCGGGGGGCGATTTGCGGCAGGCCAAACTGGCGGAGCTGCTGGCCGCCGACGGCCACACAGTACATACCTGGGCCCTGGAGGGCCACGGCCCTCTGACGGGGGTACAGATGGAGACCGACCCGGCGGGGGTGGAACTGGCCGACTGTCTCATCCTGCCTCTGCCGGCAGAAGAGGAGGGCGGCCTGCTCCACGCCCCTCTGTCCGACCAGCCCCATAAGCTGGAGGAGCTGCTCTCCCCTCTGCGGCCCGGCCAACTGGTGTGCGCCGGGATGGTGGGTCCCAATCTCACCGCCCTGGTCGCCCAAAAAGGACTGGTCCTCCAGGATTACTTTGCCCGGGAGGAACTGGCGGTGGCCAACGCGGTGCCCACCGCAGAGGGTGCCATCCAGATCGCACTGGAGGAGCTGCCCATCACCCTCCACGGCGCCCGGGTGCTGGTCATCGGCTTCGGCCGGGTGGGCAAGGCCCTGTCCCAGCGTCTGGCCGGCCTGGGGGCCAAGGTGAGCGTGGCTGCCCGCAAGTGGGCCGACCTGGCCTGGGCGGAGAGCTGCGGCTACTGCGGGGAGCAGACGGAGCACCTGGCGGGGTGGCTGTGCGGCTACGACCTGGTGGTCAACACCGTCCCTGCCCCGGTGCTGGGCCTCACCGAACTTGCCGATCTGAAGCCGGACTGTCTGGTCATTGATCTGGCCTCCAAGCCGGGCGGCGTGGACTTTGATGCGGCGGCCCGTCTTGGGGTCAAAGTCATCTGGGCCCTCTCCCTGCCGGGCAAGGTAGCGCCGGTAACGGCAGGCCAGTGTATTCAGACCACCATCTACAACATATTGCGGGAATTGGGAGTGTGAGCATGGAACAAGCGAAGGTTGGATTCGCCTTTTGCGGGTCTTTTTGTACATTCAGTATGGCTATGACCGCCCTGGAGCAGGTGAAGGCCCGGTTTGGGGACGTGACCCCCATCGTGTCGGAGGCCGCCGCCGCCAACGACACCCGGTTCGGCCCGGCCCATGAGTTTATGCGGGAGATGGAGCGCATCTGTGACAAGCGGGTCATCGACTCTCTGGTGAAGGCAGAGCCCATCGGGCCCAAAAAGCTGCTGGATGTGCTGGTTATCTGCCCCTGCACCGGCAACACCCTGGCAAAGCTGGCAAACGGCGTCACCGATTCCACTGTTACCCTGGCGGCCAAGGCCCATCTGCGCAACGGCCGCCCCCTGGTGATCTGTCCTGCCACCAACGACGCCCTGGCCGCCTCGGCCAAGAACATCGGGGCGCTGCTGGACAAAAAACACGTCTATTTCGTCCCCTTCCGGCAGGACGATCCCCAGGGCAAGCCCACCTCGGTGGTGGCCGACTTCTCTCTGGTGCCCGACACCATTGCCGCCGCTCTGGAGGGACGCCAGCTCCAGCCCCTGCTGCTGGGCAGCCCCGCCTGAGATCGCGTCAGGCATAAAAAAAGGACTGCTGTGATACAGCAGTCCTTTTTCCTGTTTCATTCACTCCAAAGGGATGAGGCCCCGGTTGATCTCGAAGGTGAGAATGCGCTGCACGCTCTCATCCAGCCGCTCCTCTGAGATGGAGCCGTCCTCCACCGCCGCCTCCAGGGCCGCAATGGTACTGTCCAGATCGCCGGGACACAGCAGGATATCCACCCCAGCCTGAATGGCCATCACCGCCGCCTGACCGCCGGTATAATACTTGGTAAGGGCAGACATCTCCATGGCGTCGGTCATGACCACCCCGTTAAAGCCCATCTCCTCCCGGAGCAGACCGGTGACGATCTCATAGGACAGAGGGGCGGGCTGATCGTCCAGATCGGGGACGATGAGATGGCCCATCATCACCGCGTCCGCCCCCGCCTCGATGCCCGCCTGGAAGGGGATCAGCTCCCCCTGCCGCAGCTGGTCCAGGGTGCGATACAGATAGGTGGCCCCGTCGTGGGAGTCGGTGGAGGTACCGCCGTGGCCGGGGAAGTGCTTGAGCACCGCCCCCACGCCGCCGTCGTGGAAGCCCTCCACCGCCGCCGCCACCAGCTCCGCCGCGGTATTGAAGTCGGTAGAATAGGCCCGGTCGCCGATGACGGTGTTCTCCGGATTGGTCCACACGTCGGCCACCGGGGCCAGGTCGGTGTTGAAGCCGCAGCTGGCCAGATCGGAGCCGATGGTGTAGGCATTGTCGTAGGCGGTCTCGGGGCCCTGGTCCTCATAGTCCAGCATGGGGCCCACCCAGGTGGTACCCACGGTGCTCATGAGGCGGGTGACCCGTCCCCCCTCCTCGTCGCAGGTAAAGATGAGGGGGATCTTGGAATAGCTCTGGCTGTTGTCCAGCATCTGCTTGAGCTGGCTCTGGCTGAGCATATTGGGCTTGCGGTACAGAATACCGCAGATAGGGTAGCGCTCCAGCCCCGCTTTGGTGGCCGCACCCGCCTGGGTGGCAGTGCTTACGCCGGTAAGATCCTCGGGAGATACGATGATAAGCTGGCAGATCTTTTCATACTGGCTCATCTCAGCCGTCATCTCCGCCGCCAGAGCCGCCGTCCGCTCCTCCACCGTTGGGGTGGGGGTAGGGGTGGGTTCCGGCGTGGGCGTTGGAGTGGGCGCCGGTGTGGGGGACGGGGTGGGCTGAGCGGAAGTCACCGGGTCAGTACTCTCAGCCGCCGGAGCCGGACCGCCGGAACCCAGCAGCCACCAGGCAATCCCGCCTGCTGCTGCCACAACAACCAGGAGCACAATCACCAGAGCAATCCGCCCTCCTGAGGATTTGGCACATCGTTTTCCTTTCATGGCAGCCGATACTCCTATTCTTCAAATTCGCACACAAAGCCCATGCCGTCGGCCATGGTGGGCACAGCGGAGACCGGATCGTTGCGCTGGTCGTTCCAGCACCAGCCGCCCACCGCCTTGATGTTCCACAGCATGATGTACCACTCCTCGGTGCCGTCCTGATCCTGACGGGAGGGCTCGTTGGCAGACCAGGCCTGGAAGTTGAATGCCTCACCGGTAACCCAGTGGCCAAACACGTTGCCGGCGTCGTCATAGGAGGTGTAGCCGCCCAGCCAGATATACTTCACGTCCTGGGCCTCCGCCATGGCAGTGATCTGGTCCATCTCCTCTTGAGAGGTAATGGTGGCCAGATGGCCGCCCATCTCCTGGCAGCGGCGGGAGGCCTCCTCCCAGGTCAGGCTCTCTTTGAACAGCTCGTAGCGGTGTCCGCCGCCCACGCCGCCGTCGTCCCGGATGCTGCGTACCGGGGTAACGGTCAGTTCGCTCTCTCCCCGGTAGCCCTGGCCGGACACTTTGACCTGCAGGTCACGGGTGGCGTAGCTGTCGGCGGCGCTGTCGCTCTCGTACTCCACGATATAGTAGTCCATCTGCTCGTCATAGATCTGCTGGAAGATGGCCTCCAGGTCGTAGAGATCGTCAATGTACCAGTAGCGGCCGCCGGTACTCTCGGCAATATGGCGCAGGGTGCTGGTCTCCACCGAGTTGCCTACGCCGATGATGTACACCGGGGTCTGCTGGGTGTTGGCGTAGCGGATGAGCTCCTCAGGGGTGTGGCGGCTGCGGTTGTCCATGCCGTCGGTAAAGGCGATGACGCAGCGGGCGCCGCCCTGAAGGGTGGCGTTGGTCACACCGTCGTACACCGCGTCATAGAAGGCGGTGAGGCCGTCGGTGGACATATTGTTGATGCCGTTGACCAAGAGGCCCACGTCGTCGGTGTAGTAGCACATCTGCTGCACGATGGAGTCAAAGGCCAGCACCTCCGCCCGGTCGCCCAGGGCGAAGTCCAGTTCCTGCACAAACTCGGTCATAACGGTCTTGATCTTGCCCATGTCGTACTCGGTGATACTGTCGCTCTTGTCAGCCACCAGATCGATCTTCAGGCCGTCGTTGCCCTCCAGAGGAAGCACCGACTTGACCTCACGAGCCAGATACTCGCCGCCTTCCACCCGCTCCATGATGCGGAAGGCGTTGGAATCCAAGCCCTCCACCGTCTCGCCGCTGTAGTCGTCCACCACCTGGAAATAGGCCCGGACCACAGGATATTCGCTGACGTCAGTGGACACCAGACGCAGCCGGGCGGGCACGAAGTAGGGGGTATAGTAGTCTCCTTCCCGCTCCATGGAGATGCCGTCCACCGAGAAGGTGAGTACAGGCTGGCGGTGCTCCTCGCTGTACTCGGCGTCAAAGGTCAGGTAGGTGATCTCAACCTGGCCATCCTCCTGGGTCACCTCCTGCACCTCACAGTCCTGGCCATCCTCCCGGATACCCACCTCGGACAGTTCCAGAGGGAAGGGCTGATCGCAGTCCAGCTTCAGGGTGACCACCGGGAAGTTGTCGGTGTCCACATCGTCCACTTCAGGGGAGAGAATGCACATGGCATACAGCTTCTGGTAGAGGGCATACTGCTCGTCCCCCTCCTGGAGAGGGCCCTCCTCCAGCAGCCGGGCCGCCGCTGTCCGGTTGTCCTGGGCCAGATAGGCCTCCGCCAGAGCCAGCCGGTCGGCGTTCTCCAGGCCCCGCAGATTCCGGGCCTGCTCATAGTAGTCCACCGCCTGGGCGTAGCTGCCCCGGTTCAGGGCGTCCCGTCCCTGCTCCACCGCCTGTTGATAGGCCTGATTGGTGCTGATATTCCGGTACAGCAAAAAGCCGCCTATGCCCACCGCCAGGGCCGCCACAACGACGACGGGCAGCAGCCACTTCTTTTTGCCGCCCTTGGGGGCGGAGGGCTGACCATTCCCAGGTCCGTCGGGTCCGGGCGCGTAAACAGGCCCCGGCTGGGGCGGTTGGATAGGAGGCACACCCCATCCGGGCGGGGTTCCCGGCTCCTGTATGGGGGGCTCCTGCGCCGGAGCAGGACCCGGCTCTTGCGCCGTAGGCTGCTGGACAGGCTGTTCCTCCACAGGAGCGGGCTCCGGCTCATGAACCGGCTGCTCCGCTGCCGGCGCAATCTCCTCCTGAGGCGGCGAGGTCTGGTCCTGGCCCACAGACTTCAAGGCCTCCTCCAGAGGCGCACCGCAGTGCCCGCAGAATTTTTCTGTTCCGGTCAGCTGGGCGCCGCATCGATAACAAAACATACCCATCTTCCTCTCTCGTCCGCGCCCCCATTTCGGGGGAATTCGACGGATGTCATTTCCAGTTTACTCACCCCCGCCAACTCTGTCAAGGTATTCCTGGGCTAGAAACATCTTCCGAATATGGAGGCAATAAAAAAGGCGCGGGTAGTCCCGCGCCTTTTGCGTTCAATCTGTTATTTGCCGCAGTCCTTCCACATAGGTCTGCGGGTCTGGACAAGCCATAAAAGCGCTCATGAGACAGGCTCCCGCCGCCCCGGTTCGAGCTACGGCAGCCAGGTTGTCCGGTCCGATGCCGCCGATGGCATACACCGGAATGGACACCGCATTCACCACCCCCTCCAGCCAGGGAAGCCCCCGGCCTGGCAGACCCTTTTTGCAGTCGGTGGCAAAGACGTGGCCCGCCGTCACATAGTCCGCCCCCAGCTTCTGGGCCCGGACGGCCTCCTCAGGGGCATGGATGGACACACCCAGCAGCTTCACCTGCTCCCGCAGGGCAGGATCGGCCTCCAGCTGCCCCAGGGACAGGTGGAGCCGGGGCACGCCCAACCTTTGACACACCCGGGGAAAATGGTGGAGCACCACCTTGTCTCCCCCGGCGGCCAGCACCTGCCGGGCCAGGGCCTCATATTCCTCCTCGGACAGGTCCTTCTCCCGCATGATGACTTTGCTCACGCCGCCCCGGCACAGGGCGGACACCCGCTGGGGCAGGTCATCGCTGCACAGCCCCCGGTGGGTCACGCACACCAGTTCAAACATAGACATAGTCGTTCATCACCGGCTGGAGGCCCTGGTCCCGGATGGCCTGGGCCACCTGCTCCACGTCCCGGTTGTCGGCGATCTCAAACTGGTCGTCCCCCTCCTCCTCGCCGGAGTGGCCGCCGATGCCGGTGGATACCCCGGCGGAAATCTTGGTGGCGGCAATGTCGATGACCCGGTCCCGGAAGCCCGCTCGCTCCCGGGTAGAGATGGTCATGCCGGCAAAGGGCATGAACAGGCGGTAGGCGCACATGACCTGGAGCAGCTGCCGCTCGTGAACGTCCTTGGGGTTAATCTTGTCGTTGTTGACGATGGGCCGCAGCCGGGGGCAAGAGAAGGAAATCTCGGCGTGTGGATACTTGCGCTGGAGGAGCCAGGCGTGCATTCCGGTGGCAAAGGCATCCCTCCGGAAGTCGTCCAGTCCCAACAGGGCGGCGAAGGCCACCCCCCGCATTCCGCCCATAAGGGCCCGCTCCTGGGCCTCCATGCGGTAAGGGAAGATCCGCTTGTGGCCCGCCAGGTGGAGCTGCTCATACCGATCGGCGTGGTAGGTCTCCTGAAACACCGTCACATAGTCCACCCCGCACTGGTGGAGGTAGGCGTACTCATCGGAGTTCATGGGGTAGACCTCGATGCCTACCATTTTAAAATACTTCCGGGCGATCTTGCAGGCCTCACCGATGTACTGCACGTCGCTCATCTTCCGGCTCTCACCGGTGAGGATCAAAATCTCCTCCAGGCCGGTTTTGGCAATGGCGGCCATTTCCGCCTCAATGCCCGCCATGTCCAGCTTGGCCCGGCGGATCTTGTTGTGGCAGTTGAATCCGCAATAAATGCAGTAGTTCTCGCAGTAGTTGGAGATGTAGATGGGGGTAAAGAGGTACACGTTGTCGCCGAAGTACCGCCGCTTTTCCATCCGGGCCTTTTGGGCCATCTTCTCCAGGAAGGGCTCGGCCGCCGGGGACAGCAGGGCGGCAAAGTGCTCCGGGGTACGCACATCGGCGTCCAGGGCGGCCCGCACGTCCTTGGCGGTGTAAATGGTCTCGTCATAGCCGTCCCGGGCCGCCGTCACCTGGAGTCGGACGGTGGGGTCGATCTGCTCCATGCCGGGTAGATAGGTCATGTGGTCAATCTTGTCCTTGACCTCCACCACGGTAATGCCTTCCATAGGCTGATCCATGTCTCTTCCTCCTCTCAGTCCGCCAGAAATCCGGTAAGGGGGGAGGAAGCTGCCGCCCCGTGGTCCAGCACCCGGCCCAGCCCGGCCAGATAGGCGGCCCGGCCCGCCTCGATGGCAGACTTGAAGGCCCCGGCCATGGCGGCGATGTCCCCGGCGGTGGCAATGGCGGTGTTGGCCATCACGGCAGCGGCGCCCATCTCCATGGCCTCGCAGGCCTGGGAAGGCCGGCCGATGCCGGCGTCCACAATGACGGGCAAATCGATCTCGTCGATGAGAATGCGGATGAATTCTTTGGTAGCCAGTCCCTTGTTGGAGCCAATGGGAGCGCCCAGAGGCATGACGCAGGCCGCCCCCGCGTCCACCAGATCCCGGGCCACGTTCAGGTCGGGGTACATATAGGGCATGACCACAAAGCCCTCCTTGGCCAGGATCTCGGTGGCCTTGATGGTCTCGTAGTTGTCGGGCAGCAGGTACTTGCTGTCCCGCATGATCTCGATCTTCACAAAGTCCCCGCAGCCGCAGGCCCGGGCCAGCCGGGCGATCCGCACCGCCTCGTCGGCGTTGCGGGCGCCGGAGGTGTTGGGCAGCAGGGTGACCCACTCCGGGATATGATCCAGAATGCTGTCGGTGTCCGAGTTGGCCCGGCGAAGAGCCAGAGTGATGATCTGGGCCCCGGCGTGCTCCACTGCCGCCCGGATCAGGTCCAGAGAATATTTGCCCGAGCCCAGAATGAACCGGGAGGTAAAAGCGTGTCCGCCCAAAATCAGTTGATCTGCCATAGTTGTTCGTTCCTTTCTTTGATGTTTTACGGTTCCATTTGTCCCAGCAGCAGCCGCATGACCATGGTGGCCTGGTGTGCCGCGCACACCGCCACCCGGGGGGCCATAAGCCCCTGGCCCTGGGAGATATCGCTCTCCCCGTCGCCGCAGAGCCAGAGGCGGCCCATCGCCTTGCGGGTAACAATGGTATTGGCCGAGCCGCTTCCCGCCATGCCGGAGCCCGCCACCAGCAGGGTGTCCGGCAGGCCGGTGAGCACCGCCTGGACCAGCATGGCCTTCTGGTCGGCCTGGTCGAAGGCCTCGCACACCACCTGGCAGCCCTGAAACAGGGTGCAGGCGTTGTCCGCCGTCACTTTACAGGTGTGGATCTCATAATCCAGCCAGGGATTGATCCCCCTGAGCTGTTCCGCCAGGGCCTCGGTCTTGTACCGCCCCAGATGGGGAATGAAATAGTGCTGCCGGTGGAGGTTGGTCACGTCCACCCGGTCGAAGTCGGCCAGCACCAGCCGCCCCACTCCCAGCCGGGCCAGGTGGACGGCAATGTGGGAGCCCAGGCCCCCAAGGCCCGCGATGCCCACCGAGGCGGCGGCAAATTTTTTCTGATTCTCCGCCCCGTGGCGGGCGATGAGGGCCTGTTCCAGCGTTTCCCGGTCCATGGGTCAGCCTCCCCCCACGAACCGCACCACCTCCAGCTTGTCCCCATCGGACAGGGCGGTTGTGGAAAAGTCCTCCCGGCGGAGAATGGCGCCGTTGTGTTCCACCGCCACCTGGGCGGCCTTCCAGCCCTGCTTGTCCAGCAGGTCCTGCACGGTATGCAGACCTGTCCGGTCCATGGGCTGACCGTTGACTTGCAGCATAATTTGCCTCCTTCCAAACGCAAAAAAGGCGTCACGAAAGAACTACACCCGCGGTGGTGTACCCCTTCGTGACGCCTTCTTTCAGCTTCACTCTGTGCTATACCATAGCACTGGTCTTTTCACTTGTCAAGGCACAGTTTTCCACCGTGCCCTCAGGGCCGGGGATAGTCGCTGGGGCAGACGGGCCAGTTGGGGTAGGCGGTCCAGATATGGCCGTCCATATGCCCGTCGGACACCAGAAAATAGTCGTAGGAGATATAAGTCACCTGATCGTCCCAGGTGGGGTCCACATTGTACCAGTTCCCGTCGATGTTTACCCGCACCCAGGCGTGATACTCCGTCACGCCGTTGGCGGTGGCCTGACCGAAGATATGCTCGCAGTCGATTCCGCTGAGGAAACACAGCAGGTCCATGGCCTGGGTATACCCCTGGCACACGGCGGCGTGGTTCACCAGCGCGCCGTAGGCGGTGTGGCTCTCCGGCCCGGTCTTTCGATAGGTGACGGTGTCGCACAGGTAGTCGTGGAAGGCCTTCACCCGTTCATACTGGCTCATGGTGCTGTCCACCAGACTGTCGTGGACCCGCACCGCCTCCTCATAGAGGGCCATGTCCTGGGCCGACAGGCGATCCGTCTTTCCCTCCACATAGGCCATCACCCGGGCGGAGTCCCGGTAGCGGATCTCCACAGTGAAGTAGCCCTGATCGGGATAATACCGGGTGGCCATGGAATCCACGTCCGGGAAGCGGTCGATGGTATCCTCGGTAAGCAGGGCCTGGCTGTACGCCCCCTCCTGCCCCACCGGGGTGTAGATGGTGAGGGCAGTGTTGCGGGCATCCACCTGGACTGCCATCCGGCGGATCATATCCTCCACGCTGCTGACTGCAAAGGTGCTCTCCACCGTTACGGTAGGCCCGGGCTGCAGCTTGGGGACAGGCAGTTCCCGCCGCTCCAGCGCGCCCTGGAGATCCAGCTTTTCATAGAGGGTGACCTCCTCCCCCGCCAGCGTTACCTCCAGCATCCGGTCGGACAGCAGGACCATATCGCTGCGCTGGAAGGTCTGGTCCCGGACATAGTCCTCCCCTTCCCGCAGGCCCAGCCGGTCGGCGGCGGCATAGGGATCACGCCAGTCCACATCGGTATAGTCCATGGCCCGCAGCAGCAGGGTCAGGTATTCCTCCTGAGTGATGGTACTGTGGAAGCCGAAGGTCGTATCGCTCACCCCGGTGGTGATACCGTTTGCATAGGCGTAGGCCACATAGGGCTCCCCCCAGCCGTCCACATCGGTGAAGGGGTGGGTGCTTCCGCCGGTGAGGGCGGCCTCCTTTCCGCCGGTGAGCCGCACCACCATGGTGATGGTCTCCCCCCGGGTCATAGTGCCCCCCAGATTAAAGTTGGGCATCCCGTCGCTGCCGGTACCCGCGCCGTCCAGCAGGCCCAGGCAGTACAGGTGCTCCGCCGCCTGTTGGGCCTGTTGGGTGGAATCCGCCCCCGCCGCCGGTACCAGCCCGGCCAGGAGGGCCAGGGACAGAGCTCCCGCCAGAAGCTGCTTTTTCATGGAGATCCTCCTTTCTTCCCGGATCAAAGAAGGGCAGCGGCACGGCAGACCGCCGCTCCGCTGCCCCTGTTGGTCAGAGTTGCTTTTTGGCTGTTACAGGCTGGCCTCCAGCTTGGCCCGGATGGCCTTCAGGAAGTCCAGGGAGTTGACGCCCTGAGCGGGGGTCTCACCCTCCCACAGGCCCACCAGGTCCCGGGTCATGACGCCGCCCTCGATGGTGTCGATGGTGGCCTTCTCCAGCTTGTCGGCAAAGTCCACCAGAGCCTGGATGCCGTCCAGCTCGCCCCGCTTGCGGAGGGCACCGCTCCAGGCGAAGAGAGTGGCCACCGGGTTGGTGGAGGTCTCCTCCCCCTTCAGGTACTTGTAATAGTGGCGGGTAACGGTACCGTGGGCGGCCTCGTACTCGTACTTGCCGTCGGGGCTCACCAGCACGGAGGTCATCATAGCCAGAGAACCGAAGGCGGTGGACACCATGTCGCTCATCACGTCGCCGTCGTAGTTCTTGCAGGCCCAGATAAAGCCGCCCTGGGACCGAACCACACGGGCCACGGCGTCGTCAATGAGGGTGTAGAAATACTCGATGCCCAGCTCGTCAAACTTGGCCTTGTACTCGGCGTCAAAGATCTCCTGGAAGATGTCCTTGAAGGTGTGGTCATACTTCTTGGAGATGGTGTCCTTGGTGGCAAACCACAGGTCCTGCTTGGTATCGATGGCGTACTGGAAGCAGGAGCGGGCAAAGGAGGAGATGGAGCTGTCCTTGTTGTACTGGCCCTGGAGCACGCCGCCGCACTCGAAGTCGTAGATGGTCTGGCGGAACTGCTCCTGGCCGTCCTCGCCGGTAAACACCAGCTCGGCCTTGCCGGGGCCGGGCACCCGGTACTCGGTGGACTTATACACGTCGCCGTAGGCGTGGCGGGCGATGGTGATGGGCTTCTTCCAGGTCTTGACCACCGGGGAGATGCCCTTAACCATGATGGGGGCACGGAACACAGTGCCGTCCAGAATGGCACGGATGGTGCCGTTGGGGGACTTCCACATCTGGGAGAGCTTGTACTCCTCCACGCGCTGGGCGTTGGGGGTGATGGTGGCGCACTTCACCGCCACGCCGTACTTCTTGGTGGCCTCGGCGGAGTCCACGGTCACCTGGTCACCTGTCTGCTCCCGATAGGGCAGGCCCAGGTCGTAATACTCGGTCTTGAGGTCGATAAAGGGCAGGAGCAGCTCGTCCTTGATCTGCTGCCACAGCACCCGGGTCATTTCGTCGCCGTCCATTTCCACCAGGGGGGTGGTCATCTGAATCTTTTCCATGGTCTCCTCCTTATGCTTTTGATCCAATTTCGCAGAAAATTATACCTCCAATCCGGCGAAAAGGCAAGCGGCACATCCCCCTCAATCCTGTGGGTTTTGCCCATTGCGGCCCTGTTGCCGCCGGTAGTATACTTTTTTGGTATGTAACCCAACCAGAGAGAGGGAACCCCCGTGTTTAACAAGCAAGCCCTGAAAAAACTCATCATTCCCCTGATCATCGAGCAGTTTCTGGCCGTCATGGTGGGCATGGCCGACATCATGATGGTGTCCTCTGCCGGAGAGGCCGCCGTGTCCAGCGTGGCCCTGGTGGACCTGATCAACGTGCTCATCATCAACGTCTTTTCCGCCCTGGCCACCGGCGGCGCGGTAGTGTGTGCCCAGTCCATCGGGGCGGAAAACCTGGACCGGGCCAACCGGGCCGCCAATCAGCTGATGTACATCGTCACCGCCGCCGCCCTCATCATCATGGCCCTGTCCCTGACCCTGTGCCACCCCCTGCTGGGGCTGCTCTTCGGCCAGGTGGAGCCCGCCGTCATGGAGGGCGCGGTGACCTACTTTATCATCTCCGCCCTGTCCTACCCCTTCATCGCCCTGTACAACGGCTGCGCCGCCCTGCTGCGGTCCATGGGCAACTCCAAGGCCTCCATGTACGTCTCCGCCTGGATGAACGGACAGAATATTGTGGGCAACGCCATCTTTGTGTTTGTCTTTCACCGGGGGGTGGACGGCGTGGCCCTGTCCTCCCTGTTCTCCCGCATCGTGGCCGCCGGCATTATGCTGGTGCTCCTCCACAGCCGCCACAATCCGGTACTGGTATCCGGTCTGCTCAGGTTCCGGTTTGAGCCGAACATGATGGGCCGCATCCTCCGCATCGGCGTGCCCAATGGGCTGGAGAACTGCTTCTTCCAGCTGGGCCGGGTGCTGCTGGTGAGCCTGATCTCCACCTTCGGCACCGCCCAGACCGCCGCCAACGCGGTGGCCAACAACATTGACAACTTCGGTGTCATCCCCGGCACCGCCATGGGCCTGGCCCTTATCACGGTGGTGGGCCAGTGCGTGGGGGCCGAGGCCTGGGACCAAGTCCGTGCCTACACCGTCAGACTGGTGAAGATGACCTACCTCTTTACCTGGATTCTTAACGGCGTCCTGTTGCTGGGCCTGCCCCTGATCCTCATGCTGTACAGCCTGACCCCAGAGACCCAGTGGTATGCCACGGTACTGATTTTCATCCACAACGGCTGCGCCATGCTGTTCTGGCCCATGGCCTTCACCATGCCCAACGCCCTGCGGGCCACCGGCGACGTGAAGGTACCCATGGTCATCTCCATCTGTTCCATGATCATCGTACGGCTGGGGTGCAGCTACATCCTGGGGGACCACTTTGGCCTGGGGGTCATCGGCGTGTGGATCGCCATGGTGGGAGACTGGATCGTGCGGATCTTCTTCTTTGTGCTCCGGGCCCGGCAAAAGCTGTGGCTGGAGCATCGGTAGGGGTTGTATGCGGGATACTTTTCCTGTATAATGTGTTACATTGTAATTCCAGACAAAAGGAGTGCTGCGCCATGCTGCAAACCGTGATCCCTCAGGGGTACGCCCCCTGTCTCAATTTATATGACACCCAGAAGGCCATCGGCCTGCTGAAGCGGCTCTTTGAGGACACCCTGGGGGGCGCCCTCCACCTGCGCCGGGTATCCGCTCCCCTGTTCGTGGAGGCCTCCACCGGCCTGAACGACGACCTGAACGGTGTGGAACGGGCAGTCTCCTTCGACATTCCCGACGCCGGCCGGGACGCCCAGGTGGTCCACTCCCTGGCCAAGTGGAAGCGCATGGCCCTGTACCGCTATCAGTTCTCGGTGGGCGAGGGCCTGTACACCGACATGAACGCCATCCGCCGGGACGAGGAGCTGGATAACCTCCACTCGGTGTATGTGGACCAGTGGGACTGGGAGAAGGTCATTGCCCCCCGGGACCGGACGGTGGATTATCTGAAGGCCACCGTGTCCACCATCGTGAAGGCCATGGCGGAGACCCAGTCCACCCTGCGCTCGGTGTTCCCCCAGCTCACCGCGCTGCCCCCCCTGGACACCGACGTGTCCTTCGTCACCACCCAGGAGCTGGAGGACCGCTGGCCCGACCTGTCCCCCAAGGAGCGGGAGGACGCCTGGGTCAAGGAGCATCCCACCACCTTCCTCATGGGCATCGGCGGCGCCCTCAAGTCGGGTAAGCCCCACGACGGTCGTGCCCCCGACTACGACGACTGGAACCTGAACGGCGATATTTTGGTGTGGAATCCGGTGCTGGAGCGGGCCTTTGAGGTGTCCTCCATGGGCATCCGGGTGGACCCCGCCGCCATGGACCGCCAGCTCACCATCGCCGGCTGCGACAGCCGCCGGGAGCTGCCCTTCCACAAGATGCTGCTGGAGGGCAAGCTGCCCCTGACCATCGGCGGCGGTATCGGCCAGTCCCGGCTGTGTATGCTGCTGCTGGGCAAGGCCCACATCGGCGAAGTCCAGGCCAGCGTCTGGGATGAGCAGACCATCCAGGCCTGCCAGGACGCCGGCGTCATCCTGCTGTAAGCGGGAGGGATCGTTATGGAACTTCTGGTAGTGGACGGCCAGGGCGGCCGGATCGGCCAGCAGCTGGTGCGGGGCATTATGGCCCGTCACCCCAAATTGCAGGTCTTTGCCGTAGGCACCAACAGCCTGGCCACGGCGGCCATGTTAAAAGGCGGCGCCTCTCAGGGCGCCACTGGGGAGAACGCCCTGCTGGTAGCTTGCCGCCGGGCGGACGTGATCCTGGGCCCTCTGGGCATTGTCATTGCCGACGCCCTGCTGGGAGAGATCTCCCCGGCTATGGCAGTGGCGGTGGGCCAGTCCCCCGCCAAAAAAATCCTGGTTCCCATGAATCAGTGCGACAACATCGTGGCCGGCGTAGAAGATATGCCGGTAAGCAAGCTGCTGGACAGCGCCCTGGAGGAGCTGGACCTGCTGCTGAAGGGCTGAACCTTGCATAGAATGGATCGCGGAGCCACACTCCGCGATCCTTTTTTGTGAGGTGCTCACCGTGAAGCAGATCCTGCACTGCATTATGCAGGTCCAAAATCTGGTCACCCTGATTTTGACCATTGCCTTTCTCCACCTGGCCATCACCGGCAAGGTGGCTGCCGATCAGTTTCTCACCATCTTCTCGGTGGTGATTGCCTTCTATTTTGGCAGTCAGGCA
>NZ_CAJFGT010000025.1:0-41124 GCF_904377885.1 Flavonifractor sp. An112
ACGGCATCCTGGGCGAAAAGACCATGCTGGGCCACTGCATCCACGTCTCTCCCGCCGAGATGGACATCATCAAGGAGACCAACACCATGGTCTGCCACAACCCCGAGTCCAACATGGGCAACGCCGTGGGCTGCTCCCCCGTGCTGCAGCTGTACAACCGGGGCATCCTCATCGGCCTGGGCACCGACGCCTACACCCACGATATGCTGGAGAGCCTGAAGGTTCTGCTGCCCATGCAGCGCCACAACGTCTGTCAGCCCAACGTGGGCTGGTGCGAGGCCACCGGGATGCTCTTCCAGAACAACGCCAAGATCTGCTCCCGCTACTTCAAGAAGCCTCTGGGCGTGCTGAAGCCCGGCGCCGCCGCCGACGTGATCGTGATGGACTACAAGCCCTTCACCCCCTTCTCCGACGCCAACATCGACGGGCATATGCTCTTCGGCATGATGGGCAAGAACTGCCGCACCACCATCATCAACGGCAAGGTGCTGTACAAGGACCGCGAGTTCGTGGGCATTGACGAGGACAAGATCAACGCCTGGTGCATGGAGCAGTCCAAGAAGCTGTGGGGCGAGCTGAACCACTGCACTTACTGAGAAATCCCCCAAAAACTGAAAACAAAATGTAATTCCGAGTTATAACGATAACTGGAGGTTTTGATTATGAGCGATATTATGCGTCCCATGCCTTTTGCCCACCTGATGAACTGGATCCTCAGCGAGTACAAGAGCCAGGGTTCCATCTTCGGCGTGTCCAAGCTGGTCAAGCACACCAACGGCAAGACCCTGCCCATCTTTGAGGAGAAGATCGAGTCTCCCTACGGCCCCGCCGCCGGCCCCCACACTCAGCTGGCCCAGAACATCATCGCCGCCTACGCCGCCGGCAGCCGCTTCTTTGAGGTCAAGACCGTTCAGGTCATGGACGGCGACGAGCTGAGCAAGTGCGTCAACAAGCCCTGCATCACCGCCGCCGACGAGTGCTACAACTGCGAGTGGTCCACCGAGCTGTATGTGCCCCAGGCTTTCGCCGAGTACGTCAAGGCCTGGTTCGCCTGCAAGCTGCTGGCCAAGGAGCTGGAGCTGGGCGATCCCAACGGCTTCGTGTTCAACATGAGCGTGGGCTACGACCTGGCCGGCATCAAGAGCGAGAAGGTGGACAAGTACATCAACGGCATGATGGACGCCTCCCAGACCGAGGTTTGGAAGGAGTGCATGGACTGGGCTCTGGCTAACCTGGATAAGTTCCAGAACGTGGATGAGGCCTATGTGAAGGCCATCTCCCCCAAGGTGTCCGACTCCATCACCGAGTCCACCCTCCACGGCTGCCCCCCCGATGAGATCGAGCGCATCGCCACCTACCTCATCACCGAGAAGAACCTGAACACCTATATTAAGTGCAACCCCACGCTGCTGGGCTATGAGTTCGCCCGCAAGACCCTGGACGGTCTGGGCTTTGACTACATCGCCTTTGACGACCACCACTTCCTGGAGGACCTGCAGTGGGAGGACGCCATCCCCATGTTCCACCGCCTGATGAAGCTCACCGGCGAGCGGGGCCTGGAGTTCGGCGTGAAGATCACCAACACCTTCCCCGTGGACGTGAAGGCCGGCGAGCTGCCCAGCGAGGAGATGTATATGTCCGGCCGCTCCCTGTACCCCCTCTCCCTGTCCCTGGCCGGGATGCTGTCCAAGGAGTTCAAGGGCAAGCTGCGTATCTCTTACTCCGGCGGCGCCGACATCCACTCCATCAAGAAGCTGTTTGAGGCCGGTATCTGGCCCATCACTATGGCTACCACCGTCCTGAAGCCCGGCGGCTATCAGCGCTTCAGCCAGATCGGCAAGGAGCTGATGGACATCAGCTACGAGCCCTGGACCGGCGTGGACGTGGCCAAGGCCGACGCTCTGGTGAAGGAGTTTGTCACCGACGTCCACTACCAGAAGCCCATGAAGCCCATCCCCAGCCGCAAGATGGATAAGAAGGTGCCTCTCATCGACTGCTTCGAGGCGCCCTGCCGCAACGGCTGCCCCATTGAGCAGGATATCCCTGCCTACCTGATGAAGGTCAACGAGGGCAAGTACGAGGAGGCCCTCCAGATCATCACCCATCGCAATGCTCTGCCCTTCATCACCGGCACCATCTGCTCTCACCGCTGCCAGGACAAGTGTATGCGCAACGCCTATGACGAGAGCGTGTACATCCGCACCCAGAAGCTGAAGGCTGCCGAGAGCGGCTTTGAGGCCCTGCTGCCCAAGCTGAAGCCCGCTGCTCCCGTGGCTGGCAAAAAGGTTGCCGTCATCGGCGGCGGCCCCGCCGGTATGTCCGCCGCCTACTTCCTGGGCCGCTCCGGTGTGGACGTGACCATCTTTGAGCGCAAGGACTCCCTGGGCGGCATCGTCCGTCACGTGATCCCTGCCTTCCGTATCAGCGACGAAGCCATCGACAACGACGTCAAGCTGATGAACGCCATGGGCGTGAAGGTGGAGCTGAATACCGAGGTCAAGAGCGTGCAGGACCTCTTCGACAAGGGCTACACCCAGGTCATCCTGGCCACCGGCGCCTGGCACAAGGGCAGCGCCGGCATGGAGTACGGCGAGGAAATGAACGTCATCGAGTTCCTGGAGAAGGCCAAGAAGGCCCCCGAGAGCCTGGATCTGGGCAAGAACGTGGTGGTCATCGGCGGCGGCAACACCGCTATGGACGCTGCCCGGGCCGCCAAGCGCATCCCCGGCGTGGAGAAGGTCTCCCTGGTCTACCGCCGTACCAAGCGCTATATGCCCGCCGATCAGGAGGAGCTGGAGCTGGCTCTGGAGGACGGCGTGGAGTTCTGCGAGCTGCTGGCTCCCGTGGGTGTGAAGGACGGCGTGCTCACCTGCCACCAGATGGAGCTGGGTGCTCCCGACGCCTCCGGCCGCCGGTCCCCCGTGGACACCGGCAAGGTGGTTGAGGTCCCCGCCTGCACCGTCATCACCGCCGTGGGCGAGAAGGTGGACACCGAGCTGTACACCGCCAACGGCCTGGAAGTGGATAACCGCGGCAAGGCTGTGGTCAACGCCGATACCCTGGAGTCCTCCGTGAAGAACGTCTACGTCATCGGCGACGGCCAGAAGGGCCCCGGCACCGTGGTGGAGGCCATTGCCGGCGCTACCAAGGCCGCCCGCGCCATTCAGGACTTCGACGTGAACGTCTATGTGGACAAGAACGTCAACCCCGACTACCAGAAGCCTCTGGCCAAGCGCGGCGACGTCTGCACCGATTGCAGCAGCTGCGACGAGATCCGCTGCCTGGGCTGCGCCACCGTGTGCGAGACCTGCACCGAGGTGTGCCCCAACCGTGCCAACGTGGCCATCGCCGTGCCTGGTATGCGGATGCGCCAGATCATCCACGTGGATGGTATGTGTAACGAGTGCGGCAACTGCGGTACCTTCTGCCCCTACGACAGCCGTCCTTACAAGGATAAGTTCACCCTGTTCTGGAGCGAGGAGGACTTCGTCAACAGCGAGAACGAGGGCTTCCTGAAGCTGGAGGGCACCAAGACCCGGGTCCGTTTGGGCGGCCAGGTCAAGGAGTACGATGTGGCCGACGCCGGCTGCGGTCTGTACGAGCCCCTGCGCAAGCTGATCTGCGCTGTGTACGACAGCTACAGCTATCTGCTGAAGTAAAAGTGTAAATCGGTTCCACTGCCACCCCCCACGGCAGCGCGCATCGCCTCAGTGTTGACTGAGGCTTTGCGTGCGCGTGGGGGATAGGTGGATTGGACGATGGAATACTGACCGGGCGGGAATCCCTGGAGCTCGCCCTGTGTAAGGAGGAACCCAACATGGCACCGACTCAAAACAATCGTATCGCCATGGTATACTGCGCCGGCGGCAGCCGGGCCAAGCGCCGGGGAGAGGCAGACCTGTCCTACCTGGACTGCACCATGGCCAAGCAGGCCTTTGCCGACGGAGTGCTGGAGTGCGCTCAGGGGTGCCTGGGCCTGGGCAGCTGCGTGGAGGCCTGCCGTCTGGACGCCATCCACATCGGTGTCCACGGCGCCGCCGTGGTGGACCGGGAGGCCTGTGTGGGCTGCGGCCTGTGCGTGGAGGCCTGTCCCCAGGGCCTGATCCGTCTGGTGGACGCGGACACCACCATCGTGCCCCGCTGCTCCAATCAGGATGCCGGCCCCGTGGCCCGGAATGCCTGCGACGTCAGCTGCATCACCTGCCGTATGTGCGAGCGCAACTGTCCGGCGGCCGCCATTACCATGGTGGACAACCACGCGGTCATCGATCCGGAGCGCTGCATCTCCTGCGGAATGTGCGCGGTAAAGTGCCCCCGGGGCGTCATTGTGGACGCTGACGGCGTCTTTACCGTGGCTGACTTTGCATAGGAAAGAGGGACCACAGATGAGCTATTCTTTTACCGTAAACGGCGTCCTCCGTACCACCGAGGAGGATAAGCCCCTGCTGCGCTATCTGCGCGACGATCTGCACCTCTATTCCGTCAAGGACGGGTGCAGCGAAGGCGCCTGCGGCACCTGTACCATCGTAGTGGACGGCAAGGCCGTCAAGTCCTGTGTCCTCACTACCAAGAAGGCGGTGGGTAAGACCATCCTCACCGTAGAGGGCCTGTCCCACGACGAGCAGGAGGCCTTTGTGTACGCCTTCGGCAAGGTGGGCGCCGTCCAGTGCGGCTTCTGTATCCCCGGCATGGTGATGGCGGGTAAGGCCCTCATCGACCAGAATCCCAACCCCTCTGAGGCCGACATCAAGAAGGCCATCCGGGGCAACATCTGCCGGTGTACCGGCTACAAAAAGATCATTGAGGGCATCGCCCTCACCGCCGCCATCCTTCGGGGGGAGGAGAAGATCGACCCCGAGCTGGAGAAGGGCGACATCTACGGCGTGGGCGACCGGGCCTTCCGCACCGACGTGCGGGGCAAGGTGCTGGGCAGCGGTGCCTACTGTGACGACATCGAGATGGAGGGCATGGTTCACGCCTCCGCAGTCCGCTCCCAGTATCCCAGAGCAAAGGTGCTGGACATTGACGCCTCCAAGGCCCTGGAGCTGCCCGGCGTGCTGGCTGTCCTCACCGCTGAGGACGTGCCCAACAACAAGGTGGGCCACATCCAGCAGGACTGGGATGTGTTCATCGCCAAGGGCGATATCACCCGCTGTGTGGGCGACGCCATCTGCCTGGTGATTGCCGAGGATGAGAAGACCCTGGCCCAGGCCAAGAAGCTGGTGAAGATCAGCTACGAGCAGCTGGAGCCGGTGCGCTCCATCCAGGAGGCCATGGCCGAGAATGCGCCCAAGCTCCACCCCAACGGCAACCTGTGCCAGCAGCGTCACGTGACCCGTGGCGACGCCAAGACCGCCCTGGCCAACTCCAAGTATGTGGTGACCCAGAGCTACAAGACTCCCTTCACCGAGCACGCCTTCCTGGAGCCCGAGTGCGCCGTGGCCTTCCCCTACAAGGACGGCGTGAAGGTGTACACCTCCGACCAGGGCGTGTACGACACCCGGAAGGAGATCTCCATCATGCTGGGCTGGGAGCCCGACCGCATCGTGGTGGAGAACAAGTTCGTGGGCGGCGGCTTCGGCGGCAAGGAGGACGTGTCCGTGCAGCACCTGGCGGTGCTGGCGGCCCTGAAGGTCCAGAAGCCGGTGAAGGTGAAGTTCACCCGGCAGGAGTCCATCAACTTCCACCCCAAGCGCCACTATATGGAGGGTACCTTCACCCTGGGCTGCGATGAGAACGGCATCTTTACCGGCCTGGACTGCGAGATCTACTTCGACACCGGCGCCTATGCCTCCCTGTGCGGCCCCGTGCTGGAGCGTGCCTGCACCCACTCCGTGGGCCCCTACTGCTACCAGAATACCGACATCCGTGGCTTCGGCTACTATACCAACAATCCTCCCGCCGGTGCCTTCCGTGGCTTCGGCGTGTGCCAGAGCGAGTTTGCCCTGGAGTCCAACATCAACCTGCTGGCCGAGAAGGTAGGCATCTCCCCCTGGGAGATCCGCTACCGCAACGCCATTGAGCCCGGCAAGGTGCTGCCCAACGGCCAGATCGCCGACTGCTCCACCGCTCTGAAGGAGACCCTGCTGGCGGTCAAGGACGTGTACGAGGCCAACATGGATCACGCGGGCATCGCCTGTGCCATGAAGAACGCCGGCGTGGGCGTGGGCCTGCCCGACAAGGGCCGCTGCAAGCTGGTGGTGCGTGACGGCATGGTGGAGCTGTATGCCGCCGCCTCCGACATCGGCCAGGGCTGCGCCACCGTCTTCCTCCAGGTTCTCTCCCAGACCACCGGGCTGCCCCGGCTGCTGCTGCGGAACATGGGTGCCAACTCTGAAGTGGCTCCCGACTCCGGCACTACCTCCGGCTCCCGTCAGACCCTGATTACCGGCGAGGCCGTGCGTATGGCCGCCGTGGATCTGAAGAAGGATATGGACGAGGTGAACGGCGACCTGTCCAAGCTGGAAGGGAAGGAGTACTTCGCCGAGTTCTTCGATCCCACCGACAAGCTGGGCTCCGACAAGCCCAATCCCAAGAGCCATGTGGCCTACGGCTTTGCCACCCATGTGGTCATCCTGGACGACGAAGGCCAGGTCAAGGAAGTCTACGCAGCCCACGACTCCGGCAAGGTGGTCAACCCCACCTCCATCCAGGGTCAGATCGAGGGCGGCGTGCTCATGGGTCTGGGATACGCCCTCACCGAGGACTTCCCCCTGAAGGACTGTGTGCCCCAGGTCAAGTACGGTACTCTGGGCCTGATGCGGTCCAACCAGATCCCCGATATCCACGCCATCTATGTGGAGAAGGACGAGCTGCTGCCCTTCGCCTACGGCGCCAAGGGCATCGGTGAGATCGCCACCATCCCCACTGCACCGGCTGTCCAGGGCGCCTATTACGCCAAGGATCACATCCTGCGTACCAGCCTGCCCATGGAAAAGACCTACTACAAAAAGTAAGCAACGCTCATACCCAGTTACCCAGTCACGGAGGCCGCCCAAAGACCTTCCAGGGGGCCTCAGATCAGCGGTGGAAAAACCACCGCTCTGAGGCCTCCTTTTTTGCTCTGACCGGGAAGAGGGGAGGGGGGAAAACCCACTGAAACCAGAGGGTTTGAGACGTCACCAAAAAAATTTTTAGTATCTCAATATTTTTTTCTGATTTCCTCTTGACAACTGGAAAACAAGTGGTATGATGGTCTCAGAAAACAAAAGAAAGTTTGCGAGTGCGCAAAGAAAATTTGGAGGCGAGTGTTCGATGAAAGACCAGCTCAAATGGGTCCTCAATAAAATGCCGAAGAGCGACGACAAGCAGCTGGACGTCATGTCCCTGTCCAACGTGGCCAAGGCCCGCTTCTTCCACAGCTCCTTCCCCCAGTACTCCATCACCCCCCTGGCTCAGCTGGAGGGCATGGCCAAGTACCTGGGCCTGGGCGGCGTGTATGTGAAGGATGAGTCCTACCGCTTCGGCCTCAACGCCTTTAAGGTGCTGGGCGGTTCCTTCGCCATGGCTAAGTACATTGCCAAGGAGATGGGCCGGGACGTTTCCGAGATGACCTACGACTACCTGACCAGCGAGGCCTTCCGCAAGGAGTTCGGCCAGGCCACCTTCTTCACCGCCACCGACGGCAACCACGGCCGCGGCGTGGCCTGGGCTGCTAACAAGCTGGGCCAGAAGGCTGTGGTACATATGCCCAAGGGCAGTGCCAAGTCCCGCTTTGACAACATCGCCAAGGAGGGCGCCAAGGTCACCATCGAGGAAGTCAACTACGACGACTGCGTGCGTATGGCCGCCGCCGAGGCTGAGCAGACCGAGCACGGCGTCATCGTGCAGGACACCGCTTGGGACGGCTACGAGGAGATCCCCTCCTGGATCATGCAGGGCTACGGCACCATGGCCAACGAGGCTGCCGATCAGCTCCGTCAGTGCGGCGTGAACCGCCCCACTCACGTGTTCGTGCAGGCCGGCGTGGGCTCTCTGGCCGGCGCTGTGGTGGGCTACTTCACCAACCTGTTCCCCAACGATCCTCCCAAGTTCGTGGTGATGGAAGCCCGCGCTGCTGACTGCCTCTATCAGGGTGCTCTGGCCAACGACGGCAAGCCCCGCATCGTCACCGGCGACCTCCAGACCATCATGGCCGGTCTGGCCTGCGGCGAGCCCAACACCATCTCCTGGGATATCCTCCGCAACCATGTTTCCGCCTTCATTTCCTGCCCCGACTGGGTGAGCGCCAAGGGTATGCGTATGCTGGGCGTGCCTGTCAAGGGCGATCCCACCGTGATCTCCGGCGAGTCCGGTGCCGTGGGTATGGGCGTGCTGGACGCCATCATGTGCGACGACACCTACAAGGAGCTGCGTGACGCTCTGGAGCTCAACCGCTTCAGCCAGGTGCTCATGTTCTCCACCGAGGGCAACACCGATCCCCTGAAGTTCCGTCGGGTGATCTGGGACGGCGAGTATCCCACCATCGATACCCCCCAGAAGCCTTACTAAGTTTGTGCTGACCGGGAAATGTCCCGATGAAACCGTGAAATAAATTGAAAATGGAGGTCATTACCATGGATTTTGAGAAGATCAAAGCTGCTGCCGAAGCTTACAAGGCTGATATGACCCGTTTCCTGCGGGCCATGATCTCCCACCCCAGCGAGAGCTGCGAGGAGAAGGAAGTTGTCGCCTGCATCAAGGCCGAGATGGAGAAGCTGGGCTACGATGAGGTCGAGGTGGACGGCCTGGGCAACATCATTGGCTGGATGGGCAAGGGCGACAAGATCATCGCCTTCGACTCCCACATCGACACCGTGGGCATCGGCAACATCAACAACTGGACCCACGATCCCTACGAGGGCTACGAGGATGACGAGGTCATCTATGGCCGCGGCGGTTCCGACCAGGAGGGCGGCATGGCTTCCGCTACCTACGGCGCCAAGATCATGAAGGATCTGGGCCTGATCCCCGACGGCTACAAGATCATGGTTGTGGGCTCCGTGCAGGAAGAGGACTGCGACGGTATGTGCTGGCAGTACATCGTCAACAAGTTCTTCCCCGCCAAGGGCATCAAGAAGGAGCAGGTTGAGTTCGTGGTTTCCACCGAGCCCACCGACGGCGGCATCTACCGTGGTCACCGCGGCCGTATGGAGATCCGCGTGGACGTGAAGGGTGTTTCCTGCCACGGCTCCGCTCCCGAGCGCGGCGACAACGCTATCTACAAGATGGCTGACATTCTCCAGGATGTGCGCGCCCTCAACGAGAACGACGACGCCGACTCCACCGAGATCAAGGGCCTCGTGAAGATGCTCAACCCCAAGTACAACCCCGATCACTACGAGGACGCCCGCTTCCTGGGCCGCGGCACCTGCACCACCTCCCAGATCTTCTACACCTCTCCCAGCCGCTGCGCTGTGGCTGACTCCTGCTCCATCTCCATCGACCGCCGTATGACCGCCGGCGAGACCTGGGATTCCTGCCTGGAGGAGATCCGCAACCTGCCCAACGTGAAGAAGTACGGCGACGACGTGAAGGTCTCCATGTATATGTACGACCGTCCCTCCTGGACCGGCGAGGTGTACGAGACCGAGGCTTACTTCCCCACCTGGATCAACAAGGAGAACGCCGCTCACGTTCAGGCTCTGGCCGACGCCCACCACGCCCTGTTCGGCGAGGAGCGCATCGGGCCCGACGGCGCCATGCACCTGCGTCACCGTCCTCTGATCGACAAGTGGACCTTCTCCACCAACGGCGTTGCCATCCAGGGCCGCTACGGCATCCCCTGCGTGGGCTTCGGCCCCGGTGCTGAGTCTCAGGCTCACGCCCCCAACGAGATCACCTGGAAGCAGGACCTGGTTTCCTGCGCCGCCCTGTACGCTGCCGTGCCCGGCCTGTACAAGGAGGAGAACAAGACCGCTGACGTGACCCAGTTCCGCGCCGGCAAGACCAACAACGACATTAAGTAAGAAGCGCTGACATAGGCCATATGGGGCGGCGCAAGCCGCCCCTGCGGATATGAGACCCGTATCCATCCACCAACCGACTAAATATTGAAAAGGAGATCGATTGCAATGGACAAGACTCTGCAGATGTATATCGACAAGCTGAATGCCCTGAACTTCAAGGAGATGTACGAGGGCGATTTCTTCCTGACCTGGGACAAGACCGACGACGAGATCGAGGCCGTCTTCACCGTGGCCGACGCTCTGCGCTATATGCGTGAGAACAACATCTCCACCAAGATCTTTGAGTCCGGCCTGGGCATCTCCCTGTTCCGCGACAACTCCACCCGTACCCGTTTCTCCTTCGCTTCCGCTTGTAACCTGCTGGGCCTGGAGGTTCAGGACCTGGACGAGGGCAAGAGCCAGATCGCTCACGGCGAGACCGTCCGCGAGACCGCTAACATGATCTCCTTCATGGCCGACGTCATTGGCATCCGCGACGATATGTACATCGGCAAGGGCCACACCTATCAGAAGGAAGTGGTTGAGGCCGTGACCCAGGGCCACAAGGACGGCGTTCTGGAGCAGAAGCCCACCCTGGTCAACCTGCAGTGCGACATCGACCACCCCACCCAGGCTATGGCCGATATGCTGCACATCATCCATCACTTCGGCGGCGTTGAGAACCTGAAGGGCAAGAAGATCGCCATGACCTGGGCTTACAGCCCCTCTTACGGCAAGCCCCTCTCCGTGCCCCAGGGCATCATCGGCCTGATGAGCCGCTTCGGCATGGACGTCGTCCTGGCTCACCCCGAGGGATACGAGGTTATGCCCGAGGTCGAGGAGGTCGCCAAGAAGAACGCCGAGAAGTCCGGCGGCACCTTCACCAAGACCAACAGCATGGCTGAGGCCTTCAAGGATGCCGACATCGTGTATCCCAAGAGCTGGGCTCCCTTCGCCGCCATGGAGAAGCGCACCAACCTGTACGCCGAGGGCGACACCGACGGCATCAAGGCTCTGGAGAAGGAGCTGCTGGCTCAGAACGCCAACCACAAGGATTGGTGCTGCACCGAGGAGCTGATGAAGACCACCAAGGACGGCAAGGCTCTGTATATGCACTGCCTGCCCGCCGACATCAACGACGTGTCCTGCAAGGACGGCGAGGTCGAGGCTTCCGTGTTCGATCGCTATCGTGATCCTCTGTACAAGGAGGCTTCCTACAAGCCCTACATCATCGCCGCTATGATCTTCCTGGCTAAGGTTAAGGATCCCCAGGCCACTCTGAAGGCCCTGGAGGAGCGCGGCATCGCCCGTTGGTTCCAGAAGTAAGATTCTGATCCATATCTGACTTCCATTTTTCCTTCCCCTTCCTTTTAAAGGCCCGTCCGCATAGGTCAACCTGCCTGTATCTGTGCGGACGGGCCCCGCTATTTTACGAATATTGAGGTGTTTAACATGGGCAAGCGTATCGTGATCGCCCTGGGCGGCAATTTCCCCAGAGCAGCGAGCTGCCCTGGGGACCCCTCAAGATTTAAACTTGCTCCGCGGAAATGAATTCCGCCTGCGCCAAGGTTTTGCTTGGGGCAAAACGCTTGTGCGCGCCAGAGGCGCGGTGAGCATTGCCGCCGCCTGGACCCTAGCATAAATTTTTGATTATGAGGTGTTTTAACATGGGCAAGCGTATCGTGATCGCCCTGGGCGGCAATGCTCTGGGCAACAATCTTCCTGAGCAGATGATCGCCGTGAAGCAGACCGCCAGGGCCATCGTGGACCTGATCCAGGAGGGCCATGAGGTTATCATTGCCCACGGCAACGGTCCCCAGGTTGGCATGATCCAGAAGGCCATGACCGAGCTGACCCGTTCCGACCCCGAGAAGTATATCCCCTGCCCCCTGTCCGTGTGCGTGGCCATGAGCCAGGGCTACATCGGCTACGATCTGCAGAACGCTCTGCGTGAGGAGCTGCTGGACCGCGGCATCAACAAGGGCGTGGCTACCGTGCTGACCCAGGTTGAGGTGGACCCCGAGGACAAGGCTTTCCAGAATCCCACCAAGCCCATCGGCGCCTTCATGACCAAGGAAGAGGCCGACAAGATGGTGGCCGAGCGCGGCTACAATGTCATCGAGGACGCCGGCCGTGGCTATCGCCGTGTGGTGGCTTCTCCCAAGCCCCAGTCCATCATTGAGATCCAGTCCATCCGTGACATGGTGGCTGCCGGCCTGGTGGTGGTGGCCTGCGGCGGCGGCGGTATCCCCGTCTACAAGACCGAGGGTCACCACCTGAAGGGTGCTGCTGCCGTTATCGACAAGGACTTCGCCTCCTGCGTGCTGGCTCAGCAGGTGGAGGCCGACACCCTTATCATCCTCACCGCCGTGGAGAAGGTGGCCATCAACTTTGGCAAGCCCAACGAGCAGTGGCTGGACTCCCTCACTCCCGACGAGGCCCGCAAGTACATCGCTGAGGGTCACTTCGCTCCCGGCTCCATGCTGCCCAAGGTGCAGGCCGCTGTGGAGTTCGCTGAGAGCGCTCCCGGCCGCTCCGCCCTCATCACCCTGCTGGAGAAGGCCAAGGACGGCGTGGCCGGCAAGACTGGTACCGCTATCCATCAGTAATCCAAGCAAACTCCAAACGAACAAAGCAAAACGTGCCCGCTCCGGAAGGCTCCGGGGCGGGCACGTTTATGGCATAAAAAATCCCCTGCCGGAGAACCGGCAGGGGATTTGTCTTAGTTGTTGGGAATGGGAAGGATCACAGTGAAGGTGGAACCTTTGCCTACCTGGCTCTCCAGGCTGACGGTGCCGCCGTAAAGCTGGGTGATGTGCTTGACGATGGCCAGCCCCAGACCGGTGCCGCCGTTCTTGCGGGCCCGGCCCTTTTCCACCCGATAGAACCGCTCAAATACCCGGCTCTGGTCCTCCTCGGGGATGCCGATGCCGTGGTCTTCCACTGAGATCACAGCCTTGCCGTCCTGTACATGGACACGGGTGGTCACCGTGCCGCCGTTTTCGCTGTACTTGATGCCGTTGCCCATCAGATTGAAGAGCAGCTCCTTCAGACGGCTCATGGGGACACCTACGGTGACGCTCTCGCCCTCCACGGCCAGGGTCACACCGGCGGCCTTGGCGGAGGGCTCCAGCAGGGAGGCGGTGTCATGGGCCGCGTCCAGCACCGCGGAGCGCTCCTCGGTCTGGTCAATGGCCACCGACTCCAGCTCGGACAGCTTGAGAATGTCGTTGATGAGATCAATGAGCCGGTCCACTTCCACACCGATCATGGTGATAAACCGCTTCTGATCGGCGGGAGAGGTTACCATGCCGCTGGACAGCATATCGGTAAAGCCCTTGATGCTGGTCAGAGGAGTTTTCAACTCATGGGACACGTTGGCGGTGAATTCACTGCGGATACCCTCCGCCTTCTTCAGCTCAGTGACGTCGGACACCAGGATGGAGGTACCCACCGGCTGGCCCTCATACTGGCGGCCGGAGACGGGGGAGACGAAGAGCCGCAGGGAGCGGGCATCCTCGGTGAGAGCATCCACATCCAGCATAATGGAGGAATGTTTTTCCTGGCAGTCATGGATGGCCTCCCGGAGCCGGCGGCTGCGGGTGAGCAGCAGAGCGCCGTCCTCCTGCTCTCCCTCGGGGAAGCCGAACAGGGTACGGGCAGCCCGGTTGATGGCCAGCACCTTGCCTTCCTCATCCAGCAGGATCAGGCCCTCGTCCATACAGTCCAAGATCAGGCTGACCTTGTCCCGCTCGGCGGTAATGGACTGAATGTAGCCGCCCAGCTGATCCATCAGCTTGTCAATGTAGCGCAGGATGGGACGCAGCTCGTCGTCAGCCTGGAGACCCTCCAGTCCGGGCGTCTTTTTGCCGTCCAATACGCCCTGGAGGGCGCCGCCCACCGAGTTGAGTGGGGCTACGATACGGTTGGCGGTGCGGCGGGACAGCAGGAAGGCCAGCAGCAGAGCGGCGATGGAGGCGATCAGGAAGCCCCAGACGCCGCTCATCACCAAAGAGTTGATAGAGGACAGGGGCATGGCGGCCCGGCCGATCATGCCGTCGGCAAAGCGCTTGGCCACATAGAACATGGAGGTGCCAAGGGTATCCGAGCGGCGCACCGCCTCGCCCCAGCCGGAGCGCTCGGCATCAATCACCTCGGGACGGCTGTTATGATCCTCCAGTTTGGAGGCGTCCGCGCCGGTGTCGGCCAGCACGGTGCCGTCGGTGTCGATAATGGTGAGCCGCTTGTCGGGGGCGGCGGCGTGGAATTGCTCCATCAGGGCCTCCGGCTCGGTGATGGCGCTCTGGGCGTCCATCAGCTCCAGCAGCTCCTGCAGGGTGGAGCGGGCGGCGTCCATCTCCCGGCTGCGGAACATGAGTATCCCCACAACATTGGAGATCAGCAGGGCGAACACCACGGTGAGCAGTGTTGCGCCGATGATTCGTTTCTTCATAATAGGCTCCTCTCGCAGATAATGGGAAAACGGGCGGAAGGAGGCCGCCCGTGGTGTGACGGCAGCCGCCCCGGCAGGGCGGCGGGCCGTCAGGACATTTTATAGCCTACGCCCCGGACCGTGGTGACCACGTCGTCGCCCAGCTTCTGGCGCAGGGCCTTGACGTGCATATCCACAGTGCGGGTCTCGCCGGTATAGTCGTAATCCCAAACCGTCTGGAGGATCTCGTCCCGGGTGAGGGCCACGCCCCGGCGGGCGCACAGCAGCTTGAGCAGCTCAAACTCCTTGAAGGTAAGGTCCACCAGCTTACCGCCCTTGCGGACCTCCCGGGCAGCGGGATCGATCTCCAGATCCCCGCAGGTCAGCACCTGGTCGCCCCGGCGCTCGGTGCGGCGAAGCACCGCCTTCACCCGGGCCTGGAGCTCCATGATGCCGAAGGGCTTGACCACATAGTCGTCCGCCCCGTTTTCCAGGCCGGATACCCGGTCCATCTCAGCGCTGCGGGCGGTGAGCATGATGACCGGCACCTCGGCGGTGTCCCGGCCCTCCCGCAGGCGGCGGAGGATCTCCAGACCATCCATGCCGGGGAGCATGATGTCCAGAATAAACAGCACGGGAAGGCTATGGGCCGTCTCGCCCTCGAACATGGCCTCGCCGGATTCATAGGGGCGAACGGTATAACCTACGGATTGAAAATAGTACCGGAGCATCTCGCGGATGCTCTCGTCGTCCTCCACCACCACGATGGCTCTGGACATGGGATCACCTTCCATTTCGTATTGGGGGCTCAGGCCTGGAGCTGGATCTCTCCGGTGACACAGAAAATAGCCCACTGGGCGATGTTCACCGCGTGGTCCGCGATGCGCTCCAGATACTTGGCGATGATAATCAGGTCGATGGCCTGGTCAGCCGTCTCCCGGTTCTCCACGATGAGCTCCACCAGCTCGCTCTTGATGGTACGGAAGAGCTGGTCGATCTCGTCGTCCAGGCTGACCACGGCATTGGCCGCATCGGTATCCCGGTTGACGTAGGCGAAAATGGCCCGCTTCACCATGACACCGGCCTTCTGGCTCATGGTGCGGATGTCTGCCAGAGTCTGGGTCTGCTGCTGCTCCTTCAGCAGCAGGGAAATCTCAGCGATGTTGGAGCACTGGTCGCCGATGCGCTGCAGGTCGGTGACCATCTTCAGGGCGGCGGAGATGGTGCGCAGGTCCCGGGCCACGGGCTGCTGCTGGAGGAGGAGACGCAGGCAGCGGTTTTCGATGTCCCGCTCCATCTCGTCCATGTGCTTGGTCATTTCCACCGCGGATTTGGCGGCGGCATCGTCGCTGGAGGCCAGAGACTCCACCACCACGTCGATAGCGTCCTCAGCGGCGGCGGCCATGTCGATCATTTCATAATTGAGCTCCTGGAGCTCGGCGTCAAAGGTTTTTCTCATGAGAGCCTCCTGTTAACCGAAGCGGCCGGTGATGTAGTCCTCGGTGCGCTTATCCTTGGGCACGGAGAAGAGCTGGGTGGTATCCCCGAACTCGATAAGCTGGCCCAGCAGGAAGAAGGCGCATTTGTCGGACACACGGGTGGCCTGCTGCATATTGTGGGTGACGATGACAATGGTGTAATCTTTCTTCAGATCGGCGATCAGGTCCTCGATCTTGGAGGTGGAGATGGGGTCCAGAGCGGAGGTGGCCTCGTCCATCAGCAGGATGTCGGGTTCCACCGCCAGAGCACGGGCGATGCAGATACGCTGTTGCTGGCCGCCGGACAGGCCCAGGGCCGACTTTTTCAGGCGGTCCTTCACCTCGTCCCAGATGGCGGCGCCCTGGAGGGACTTTTCCACGATGTCGTCCAGACGGCTCTTGTTCTTGATGCCGTGGGTACGGGGACCGTAGGCGATGTTGTCGTAGATGGACATGGGGAAGGGATTGGGCTTCTGGAATACCATGCCGATCTGCTTGCGCAGCCAGGTCACGTCCACCTTGGAGTCGTAGATCTCCTGGCCCCGGTATTGAATGGAGCCGGTGATCTTGATGCCGGGCACCAGGTCGTTCATCCGGTCCAGGGTTTTCAGGAAGGTGGACTTGCCGCAGCCGGAGGGGCCGATGAGGGCGGTGACCTGCTTTTCGGGAATGTCCACGCTGACATCCTTCAGGGCCTGGGTCTGGCCGTACCAGAGGTCCAGCCCCTTCACAGACAGAATCGTATTTTCATCCATGGTTGGAACTCCTTATTTTTTCTTTAATTTCTTGCCCACCAGCTTGGCGGTCAGGTTGATGACCAGGGTGAGCAGCATCAGGATGGCGGCAATGGCAAAGGCCACGTCAAACTCGGCCCGCTCCTTGGCATACACATACAGAGCCACGGTGAGGGAAGCACCGGAGGAGTGGATAAACTGGTCGAAGGAGCCGAAGAAGTCGTTGAGCGCCATACCCATACCGGCGGTAAAGAGCAGGGCGGCGGACTCGCCCACAATGCGGCCCACGGACAGGATGCAGCCGGTGACGATGCCGTCCACCGAGGAGGGGAGCACCACCGTGCGGATCATCCGCCACTTGCCGGCGCCCAGGCCCAGGGCGGCCTCCCGGTAGGACTGGGGAACGGTCTTAAGGGCCTCCTGGGTGGTGCGGACGATGGTGGGCAGGGTCATGATGACCAGGGTGAGGGAACCGGCCAGCAGAGAGGCCTTCAGACCCATGAACTGACAGAAGAACAGCATACCCACCAGACCGAAGATGATGGAGGGAATGCCGGTGAGGGTCTCGGTGGCAAACTCAATGATGCCCACCAGCCGGCGGTTGCGGGCGTACTCGGTGAGGTAGATGGCCGCCCCCACGCCCAGAGGCAGGATAAAGATCAGGGTGACAACTACGATATAGACCGTATTAAGAATGTTGGGCAGGATACCGATGGTGTCCTTGATATAGCTGGTTTCGGAGGTCAGGAATTCCCAGGAGATGTGGGGCAGACCATTGATGAAGATATAGCCGATGACGAACACCAGCAGCGCGCAGGTCAGGATCGCGCAAAAGTAGAGCAGGAAACGGAGGGTACGGTCATAGGCCTTCCGCTTTCCGGAAAGAGGTTTCATTTCGATCACAGTATATCACCCCTTCTTCCGTTTGAGAAGCGTATTGAGGATCACATTGATAAGCATGATAAAGAGGAAGAGCACCAGCGCGATGGAAAACAGAGCCTGACGCTGGAGGCCGGAGGCGTAGGACATTTCGCTGGCCACAGCGGTGGTCAGGAAGCGGACGGAGGAGAAGAGGGAGGGCATATTGGCCACGTTGCCCGCCACCATGATGACGGCCATGGCCTCGCCGATGGCACGGCCGATGCCCAGCACAATGGAAGCGGCGATGCCGCTGGAGGCAGCGGGGACGGAGACCCGGAATACCGTCTCAATGTGGGTGGCGCCCAGGGCCAGGGAGGCCTCCTCATACTCCTTGGGGACCGCCTTCAGGGCGGTCTCGGACACGGAGATGATGGAGGGCAGGATCATGACGGCCAGCACGATGATGGCACAGAACAGGCTGGCGCCGTCAGGCAGGTTGAACAGCTCCCGGACGGCGGGGACCAGCACCATCATGCCGATGAGGCCGTAGACCACCGAGGGGATGCCTGCCAGCAGGTCCACGGCGGTGCGCACGGCGGAGGCGACTCTGGGCGGGGCAATCTTGGCCAGGAATACCGCCGTCATAAAGCCCACCGGAACGCCCAGCACAATGGCGCCGGCGGTGCCGTAGATGGAGGTCAGAATAAAAGGAAGGATACCGAAGGAAGGCTCTGCTGCGGTGGAGGCCCACTTGGTCCCGAACAGAAATTCCACCAGCCCGATCTCCTTAATGGCGGGCAGGCCGGAGATGATCAGGTAGATGCTGATGAACAGGACGAAGACGACCGCAATGAAACCGCAGAGGAAGAACAGCACATTCATGGTCACTTCCAACGGTCGGAGCTTTTGTTTCATGGTTGATGACCGGCCTTTCGTAAAAGAGTTGTAGTCATAGAGATTGCCCCCTCGTGACCGAGGGGGCAATCAAAACGGCGGATGGATTTACTCGGCCACAGGCACCGCGCCAGCGCCGGCGATCAGATCGGCGGCATCAGCGGAGGTAGCCCACTCGATAAAGGCCTGAGCCGCGTCGGAGAGCTCGGTGCTGTCGCTGACGATGAAGTTGAAGTTACGCTGAATGGCGTAGGTGCCGTCCAGAACGGTCTCCTCGGTGGGAGCCACACCGCCCACGGTGATGGCCTTCACGGTGTCATCCACAGCGGACAGGGAGGCGTAACCGATGGCGTTGGGGTTGGAAGCCACGTTGGCGATCACTTCGCCGGTGGAGGTCAACTCGTTCTGATACTTGCAGGCGTCCTCAGTGCCGGTGATGGACTCGAAGCCGTCACGGGTGCCGGAACCGGCCTCACGGCCGATGAAGACCACCTCGGCGTCGTTGCCGCCCACCTCAGACCAGTTGGTGATCTCGCCGGTGGCCAGCTGGGCGATCTGCTCCACAGTCAGGTCAGCCACAGGGTTCTCGGGGTTTACGATGATGGCAATGCCGTCCTTGGCCACGGTGATCTGCTTCACGCCGGTCTCGGTGTCCTTCAGGTCGCGGCTGGCCAGGCCGATATCGGCGGTGCCGTCCTGAGCGGAGGTGATGCCGGCGCCGGAACCGGAGCCGGTGTACTGGACCTGGACGCTAGGCTGGATTTCCTTAAAAGCCTCGATCAGGGAACCCATCACGCTCTCCATGGAGGTGGAGCCGTTGGTTACCACGGTACCGGACAGCTCGGTGGTGCTGGGAGTCTCGCTCTCGGTGGTGGAGGGGGTGTTGCCGGAGGGAGTGGTGGCGGTGCCTGTATTGCCGCCGCCGCAGCCGGCCAGCATACCCACGCACAGAGCAGCGGAAAGCATCAGCGCAAGTGTTCTCTTTTTCATGGTGTTCAATCTCCAATCATGCAATGTATTCTTGGTTTCTCGGAACAAGCTACAGTATATCGGCCCATTGTAAAGTTGTCCTTCAACGAATTGTAAAGAATGGGTAAAGTCGCTCTCCCACGGCAGTTTCCGGACTTTACAATATAGGATGTCCCACTTTACAAAAGGGATACCGGTCAATTTTGCGGAGAAACTGCAAAAAGACAAAAGGTGGAAAAATGCATCAGGGAAGTATTGTATTCTATGGGGAGGAAAGATATAATAATGATTACTGAATCGCCCCATAGAGGGCCTGTCCCGATCCAGACAGACGATATCACAAAAGGAGAAACAACAATGTCTAATATTTGGCATGACATCAGCCCCAGCCGTATCCAGCCCGAGGACTTTGTGGCGGTCATTGAGATCCCCAAGGGCAGCAAGAAGAAGTATGAGCTGGACAAGGAGACCGGTCTCATCATTCTGGACCGGGTACTCCACACCTCCACCCACTATCCCGCCAACTACGGTTTCATCCCCCGCACCTACGGCGATGACGGCGACCCTCTGGACGTGCTGGTTCTCTGCTCCGAGGCTATGGACCCCCTGACCCTGGTGCGCTGTTACCCGGTGGGCTACATCTCCATGCTGGACGGCGGAAAGAATGACGAAAAGATCATCGCCATCCCCTTCTCCGACCCCACCTGCAACACCTATCAGAATCTGATGGACCTGCCCGCTCACATCTTTGATGAGATGGCCCACTTCTTTACGGTGTACAAGGCCCTGGAGGGCAAGGAGGCCGTGGCCGGAGACGTCAATGACCGGGCGGCCGCCATCCAGGTCATCCAGCACGCCATGGACCACTACGCCGAGTGCTTCCTGGGCGGCGCCGAGCCCCGGTCCCATCACCGCACTTCTGATCGATAACGGCGTTAAGGAAAACTTAATTGAAATTTTTCACCTATTTTTTCAGTTCTGTGTTAAAATGAACCTGCCATGTTCCCGGACAGGGAAATATGGCCGCATCCAATCGCTGCGATCATTCCAATGAGAGAGGACGGATCCCATGGATCATCCATTTGACTGCCTGGTTATCGGTGCTGGTATGGCGGGGGCCATCTGCGCCCGAGAGCTGGCCGAACGGGGTGGGAAAAAGGTGCTGGTGCTGGAGCGCCGGGAGCACGTGGGCGGCAATGCCTACGACTGCTTTGACCAGGCCGGTGTGCTTATCCACCGGTATGGTCCCCACATCTTTCACACCAACGACCAGCGGGTTTTTGAGTACCTGTCCCGCTTTACCCCCTGGCTGAGCTATCAGCATCAGGTGGTGGCCAATATCCCGGCGGAGAACGGGCGGATGGAACTGCCGGTGCCCTTCAATCTGGTCTCCCTGCGGGCGGCCTTCGGCCCGGAGAAGGCCCACAGCCTGGCCAAACGGCTCATCGCCGCCTACGGCATGGAGAAGAAGGTCACCATTCTGGAACTGCGGCAGAATCCCGATCCTGAGATCGCCGCCCTGGCCGACTATGTGTACGAGCACGTCTTTGTCTACTACACCATGAAGCAGTGGGGACAGCGCCCGGAGGAGATTGATCCCAACACCACCGCCCGGGTGCCGGTGTTCCTGTCCGAGGACTGCCGTTACTTCCAGGATCTCTACCAGGGGATGCCCAAGGAGGGCTATACCCCCATGTTTGAGCGGATGCTGGATCACCCCGATATCACCGTGGAGCTGAACACCGACGCCGCCGCCCGCCTGACCCTGGCGGACGGGCAGGTGCTGCTGGACGGCGTGCCTTTTGACGGCACGGTGATCTACACCGGCGCGGCAGATGAGCTGTTCGGCTGCTGCTACGGCCGGCTGCCCTACCGCACCCTGACCTTCCAGTTTGAGACCCACCCCGTGGACTTCTGGCAGAGCCACGGCACGGTGAACTACACCATGGACCAGGATTATACCCGCATCACCGAGTTCAAGTATCTCACCGGTCAGGAGCTGCCCGGTGTGACCACCATCATGAAGGAGTACTCCAGCGCCTATACCGGCGGGGCGGGGGAGATCCCCTACTACGCCATCATCAACGAGGCCAACAACGCCCTCTACGCCAAGTACAAGGCGGAGGCCGACCAGTTCCCCCGGTTCCATCTGCTGGGCCGGTTGGCGGAGTACAAGTACTACAACATGGATGCCATTGCCGCCCGGGCTCTGGCGCTGTGTGACGATCTGTTGAAGTGAGGAAAGCTACATATGTCAAAGCTCATTACGTTCGCAGTGCCCTGCTACAACTCCGCAGCCTATATGGAGCACTGTGTGGAGACCCTGCTCACCGGCGGTGAGGATATCGAGATCATCCTGGTGGACGACGGCTCCACCAAGGATGACACCCCCGCCATCTGTGACCGCTACGCCGCGCAGTATCCCAACATCGTGAAGGCCATCCATCAGGAGAACGGCGGTCACGGCGAGGGGGTCAACCAGGGCATCCGCAACGCCACCGGTTTTTATTTTAAGGTGGTGGACTCCGATGACTGGCTGGATGAGGCGGCCCTGCAAAAGGCCCTGGAAAAGCTGCGGAAGTTCGCCAAGATGGAGAAGCCGGTGGATATGTTCGTGGCCAACTATGTGTACGAACACGTGGAGGACAACACCCAGAAGGTGGTGCGCTACACCAATGTGTTCCCCCAGAACAAGATCTTCTCCTGGAGCAAGGTGGGACGGTTCCGTCCCTCCCAGTTCCTGCTGATGCACAGCGTGATCTACCGCACCCAGCTGCTGCGGGACTGCGGACTGGTGCTGCCCAAGCACACCTTCTATGTGGACAACATCTTTGTCTACCAGCCCCTGCCCTTCGTCAAGCGGATCTATTATATGGATATCGACCTGTACCGCTACTTCATCGGCCGGGCCGATCAGAGCGTCAACGAGTCGGTGATGGTGGGCCGGGTGGACCAGCAGCTGCGGGTCAACAAGATCATGATTGACAGCCACGACCTCCGCAAACTCCACGCCCAGCAGCCCCGGCTGGCCCGGTATATGAGCAGCTACCTGTCCATGATGATGACCATCTCCTCCATCTTCCTCATTCTGGACGGCTCTCCCGAGGCCCTGGGCAAAAAGACCGAACTGTGGGAGTATCTGCGCAGCAAGGACGTGGGGCTTTATCACAAGTACAAGTACCGCTCCCTGTCCTTTGTGGGCAACATCCCCGGATATCAGGGCCGGAAGCTGTCGGTGAAGCTGTACCGGCTGGCCCGCAAGATCTACAAGTTCAACTGAGCATAAAAGGAAAATGTGTCTTCCTTATAATAAAGGGAAAACAATATGTTCAGACGGAAGAGCCAGAATATCCGGAAATGTTAATATCATAAGAAAAAGAGTGCTGATATGGAATATCAGCACTCTTTTTTCATCCATAATATGATGATTCCTATTGTTGATTATGATCTGATTGCTTGAAAATCTACTGATATTCGTATACAATATACTTGAAAAAGACGTATGCACTCCCAGATTTTGACGAGGAGTGCCCTCTTGCCGTGATTACAGCATAGACACAGCAGATTTTCTTGAAAGGCGGTACGGAAGTGAACGGGTATCTTTCCATTAAAGAAGCTTCCTGTAAATGGGGCATATCCGAACGGCGGGTCAATCAATATTGTGCGGAAGGCCGTATTCCCGGTGCGGAACGATTCGGCGGATCTTGGGCGATCCCGGAAGACGCTGAAAAACCAGGTGATCCCCGTAAACAAAAGAAACTGTCCCAAGCAGTACCCCAAACACAGCGGCCCCAAGAGCTCTTTCCTGGTTTCATGCCTCTGATGAACACAGCCTTTCAGCCGGGGCATTGCCTGGAAACCATCGAGCAAATGAAAGCGGGGACAAAAAAGAACATTGCTCTGGCAGAGTACCACTATTTCAGTGGTCAGGCGGAAAAAGCCATGCAGGAGACCGAACCCTACCTCAATGCGGAGGATGGGGCGACCAAGTTGTCTGCCTGCTGGATTTTTGCCTATGCCTGCCTGTCTATGGGGCGGATCGATCATGCCCGATGCGCTCTGAATGAAATCAAAAGCACATTGGCTGCCGGCGGAGAAAATGCCCCGCCCATCCGCGCCATGGAAGTCTTTGTGGCCTTTGCGGCGGCGGTGCTGCTGCATCTGCCTTTGCCGGCGGAAATGCCGCCCACGAAGGAATTCCTGCCGCTGCTGCCTCCTGGCCTGCGGGCATTTGCGCTGTATGTGCAGGCCCACTACCTCTATTTAAAAGAGGAATACGCACGCAGCGCCGGGGTGGTGGAAGCCACCCTTGCCATGGGAGCCAGTGCCTACCCCATCTCCGCCATTTATCTCCATCTGGTGGCGGTGATGGACTACATGAGCATGAAACAGCCGGATCGTGCCCAGACACATCTTCTGGCGGCGTGGGAGATTGCACGCCCGGATGATCTCATAGAGGGCTTTGGTGAGCACCACGGGCTTTTGGGCGCGATGCTGGAGGCGACCATCAAACCAAATTGGCCGGAAGACTTCAAGCGGATTATTGACATAACCTATCGGTTCTCTTCCGGCTGGCGTAGAGTTCACAACCCTATCACCGGGCATGATGTGGCGGACGATCTGACCACCACCGAATTTGCCATGGCCATGCTGGCCGCACGGAGCTGGACCAATCAGGAAATTGCGGAATACCTGAATATTTCGATAAATACCGTTAAGAGCCACATTTCCGAGGCGATGAAAAAGCTCAACGTGGAGAATCGAAAAGACTTGAAGCAGTATATGCTTCGGTAAAAAAGCAACAAGAGGTATGCCCATATGCCTCACCCATTTTAGGGGTCAAAATGGGTAATGGTAACCCCGGATTCTTTTCGCTATAATGTGAATACGCTATTTTACGAAATGCGCAGAGACACGGCGGTGCTTACCGGAATGAGAGAGGCGATGGGGTGAAGAGTTACGGCAAATATCTTGACAAATGGATGTCCACTTCCATGGCCAGACAGACGGAACAGGTCTGCCCCTTTATGAAATTCCAAATTTTAGATTTTTCCAAAGAGTGCGTTGCGCTTGCGTTTCTTTCGCGGCGTGGCGCGCCCTTTTTGTGTCGTCAAAAGCCCGCCATTTTGGGAAAGGAGGATGACGAGCGGCTGAGACAGTCAACGTTAATCCGGTAAATCACTCCGGTACGGAAACTTCTACCCCTTCGGAAGCAAAGGAGGAAAGCAAATGAAAAAACGAATCCTTGCGGCTTTTGTCAGCCTGTGTCTGCTGGTATCCCTGATGCCAGGCATGACGCTGCCTGCCGCGGCGGCGGGTTCGTCCCAGTTCGATGGCATCCTGAACATGGGACAGCCGTCGGAGTTTGACCCCGACAGCACCGAAAACCCCTACGGCTACGGTGTGGACCAGCCCTTCCTGATGAACGAGATGTCCGAGCTGGGCATTTACGGCATCGACAACAACGGCAATTACAGTTCCTTTCTGTGGTACGACGGCTGGGACGGTGAAGGCGATTCCATCCCCAATGACTTCGGCAAGGACGGATTGAACGGCAGTTTTGACAACTATGGGTACTATGAAAATATGAGAAAGATGTCCTTTGTGGAGGCTGTGGCCTTTGATCCCACCGGCACCGGCCGGAAGGACCACATCGCCTACATCGGCTTCAATACCAGCGCAAACAAAATTGTGCTCCACGTCCAGGATGCGGAAACCGGCACGGCGTACGCCAAATATGAATTCCCGGGCAATGCAAGCTGGATCAAGAACAGCAACCCGGAAAACTGGCGGGCGGGCAACTACTTTGCCATCACCGCCGGCGACTATGACGGCGACGGCAAAGAGACCCTCGTGGCCTTTGTCACTGCCGACAACGCGACGGACTACGGCCTCTATGAGCTCAGCTGCAATGTGAGCGGAAGCAGCCTGACGGTTTCGCAGAAAAGTGCCGGTAAAAATCTGCTCCACCGGCGCTATGTCAACGAAAACCATGGTAATGATATGGCCAATACGACCAACAATTTTGGCAACAAACTCTGCTGCGCCCTGACTACCGGAGACTTCAACGGCGACGGCAAGGACGATCTGGCGGCGGTCTCCTATCTCATGGCGCCCCCCGACAGCAACAAGCACTTTGACTGCGAATACTACCTCCCCATGATGGCCGTGTCCTACGGAGGCAACGCTTCCAGCCCAGTGACAGACGGCGGCCGCCAGGTTGTTTTTGTGGCGGAGGATAACGGCATCAGCAATGGCCGGAGAAGCTATCAGACTATGACCGCCATCGGCCTGGACGCCGGCGACGTGGACGGCGACGGCACCGACGAGATTGTGGTGGGCGGCACCAAGAACGCCGTCACCTCCTACGCCAACTCCGCCGACGCGGACACTTCCTATGCCCTGGACGGCGAGACCTGGAACATTGCTGTCTTCAACGCCCGCTCCGATGGCAGTTTTGCCTCCCCCGGTACGGACGACAGCGTGACCCGTTTCCACTCCGTCGCCTCCACAGGCTGGTTTGCCGGCGGCACCGGCGGTGAAAACAGCCGTTCGCCCCTGAGCCTGGCCTGCGTGGCCTTTAACGGCTCCATCCACGAGGAATACGTCTTTGTGGGCGGCAAGATCATTGATTTCTCCACCGGCGGCGCCAATGCGCTCTATACCGTCTCCTTCGTCAAGGACAACGACGATTCTATCGAAAGCACTGTGTGTGACGAGACCTTCATTCCCTCTGTGGCCGTGGGCAATTTCGACGGCAACGACTACGGCTATGAGCAGATCTTCTTTGTCTACGCCAACAAGCAGCGGTATGAGGACGACTATTACTACCGCCTGGGCGTCGTGGGCGGCAAGAACTATGACGGCAACGGCGGCGGCGTGGGCAGCGCCGGCGGCACTGACACCAGTATGTTCTACGAAAGGTCCGGCGGTTTCTTTATTGGCAACCAGGGCGGCGCCGGCGCCGAGGGCAACTGGGACTATGACACCAACTTTGTGCTGGTCTCCTTGGACCGGGATGACGACGGCGTGCTGGCCCGGTACAAGGGTAAGGACTGGACTTACACCGATCCTCAGGTGTCTGCTGTGCTCCAGATGGCTCCCTATTTTGACGGCATCGACCTGGGCAGTGACTCCGGCGAGACCACCTACTCCTTCACCCAGAGCTATGAGTACACCAAGGGCACCGGCAACGAGACCTCCTTTGGCGTGGGCTTTGCCGGAGAGGTAGAGACCAACTTTGTCACAGTGGAACTGCAGGCTGGCTCCTCCAACACCTGGACGGAGACCTTTGAGGAGACCCTGACCACCTCCACCACCGACAACTTTGCCACCAAAGCCTACGACAGCGTGGTGATCCAGCGCACCCCGGTCATCACCTACACCTACGAGCTCTACGACAAGAACAAGGGCGGATGGTCGTGGAATGACCTGGAGTCTACGGAGGATGGCACAGGGTTTGCCATCTCCGTGCCCAAGACTCCGGCCTATGTACAGATGTCCGTGGTGGATTACAACACCTTTGTGGACGAGTACAACGCCCTGATGAAAGAGAAGACCGGTGGGGCTTTCACCCCCATGGTGAAGATCGACGGCCAGAAGAGCTATCTGGGCCAGGAGGGCAACCCCTGGGGCTATGCCAGCAATCTGGATCAGATCAGCTCCTCCAACTATCAGCTGGGCTACAACGGCGGCGAGACCCAGAGCACCAAATCCGACGGCAGCGCCACCACCGAAAGCATTGAGAGCCAGCACGGCTTCTCCTTTGAACTCTCTGTCAAGGCTGGCTTCGAGATCGGCGACAACGGCGCCAAGGCCGGAGTCTATGCCAGCCTGGAGTATATGCACTCCAGCAGCACCTCCACCACCACCGCCAGCGAGACCGAGACCAGCGGCGCGGTGCAGAACCTGGACTGGCAGTATCTGCTGGAGGAATACGGCATCCCCGAATCCGTCACCAAGTCCTTCGGCTTTACCTGGAACCTGGCCAAAGACACCATTAATCTGGGCGTCGCAGGCAGCAACGCCCTCATCATTGCCTACAACGTTTCCAACATTTCCGCACCTGCGCCGGCAGTAAACGATCTGGCGGCAGAGCTGCAGGGCCTGGATTCCGTCCACCTCACCTGGAGTGATCCGAGCGTCCCGGGACGTCTGGCCGTATTGGGCTACTACGTCTACGTCAGGGGTGAGGACGACGCAGCGTTCCGGAAGGTCAACGAGGAGCCTCTCGGCAGCAACACTCTTGAGTACATCGTGACAGGACTGGACAGCAACACGGAGTATACCTTCGTGGTCACCACCGACAGTGAAAACGGTGAGAGCGTCTGGTCCAACGAGGCAGTCATTACCACGCCCAAGGCCTATGTACCGCTGACCATGGACTACAACGAGAATGAAGTCAGCGTCAGAGCCGTCCATCTGGGCAATGTGGAAATCCACAGCGGCGACAAGGTGGAAGAGGAGACCATCGTCTATGTGGATGTGGCGCCTAAACCCGGCTATGCCATTACCGAAGTGACTCTGACTACGGAGGAGGGCACCGAGACCGTTACCCCGGTGGACGGCCAGTTCAACTTTGCCATTCAGGAGGCCACCACCATCACCGTGACCGCCGCTGTGGTGGCGGAGGAGAGCATTGTCACTTATACTGCTGACGATGCCAACGGTACCGTGAGTGCGACTGTGAATGGGGAGGCATTCCCCTCCACCGGCGCTACCTTCGGCAGCGACGATGAGATCATCTTTACCGCCGCTCCCGCTGACGGCTATGCCCTCAAGGAGTGGAAAGTGACCGACGGAAGCGGCACAGACAAGACCTACGCCGCCGCCGGCAATACCTTCACCTTCCACGCCTATGCCGCAGAGCACCATGTGTCCGCTGTGTTCGTGCCGATGGCTGAGGTTGCCAAGACCGTTACGCTGAACGTCACCGCCGGCGGCTCCATTATCGTCAAAGACGGCGACACGGTTCTGACTCCGGATGAGAACGGCAAGATCAGCGTTCCCAAGGGCACCACACTGACCTTTGAGGCGGAGGCCGATCGGTATTACACCTTCGAGAACTGGACGGACGCGTTTGCGGACTACAAGAACGACGTCACTTCCATCAGCCTGAAGATCGACAATGATGTGACCGTAGGCGCGGTCTTTGAGTCCTTCCTGGCCTATACCCTCACCTACGGTACCCAGAGTGTGGATGGCGGCAGCGGCACCCTGACGGCCGAGGCCAACGGTATTGCCGTCCAGTCCGGCACCACCCTGACCCCGGGGACCACCGTCGATTTTGACGCGGCGGCAGGAAACGACAGCCGTATCCAGAAATGGGCCGTTACCGAAAACGGTATTACCAGCTTTCAGGAACTGGATTCCCTGGGCATTGTTACGGAGGACGCATATCAGCTGATCCTCCGGGCCAACAGCAATGTGGAGGCCGCCTTCAAGACCATCGAGAAATACGACCTGACCGGCTCGGCCTTTGGCGGAAACGGCACCATCACCGTCCAGCGCGGCAGCGGCACCGTCAACAGCGGTACCGACGTCCTGCGCTACTACGACGACCTCACCATCACTCTGGTCCCCGACAAGGGCTATGTGATCACGCAGTACCCCGATCTGGATGGTACCGACACCTATTCTTATACCGTCAGCGATGTCACGGCCGATGTTGACGTCAACTACACCTGGACGGCGCTGAATCAGTATTCAGTCACCTACTCCGTGGTGGATACTGTCGGTGACGGCAGCGGCACCCACGGCACCATCTCCGCTGCGGCGGAGCGCAAGGGCATGGAGCTGTATGATGACAGCAAGCCCAGCGTGGTCTATGAGGACGGCACCATCACCTTTACCGCTAAGCCTGATGAGGGCTACCGGGTGAAGGAGTGGATCGTCAACGGTGTGGTACAGCCGGAAACCGGCAACACCCTCACCCTTACCCCGATGCAGGACCTGAATGTGACGGTTCAGTACACCTCCGGCCTGCCCAAGGTGAGCTTTGCCGATCCTGCCCACGGCACACTGACCGCCAAGATGGGCGAATATTCCATCGAGAGCGGCGCTGCCGTGTCCGGACCTGTTACCTTTACCGTGGTTCCTGACGAGCACTACGAAGTGAAGTGCTGGACGGTGAACGGTGTGGAGCAGCCCGGTGAGACCGGCAACACCTTTACCTATGCGGCCACCGACGACTGCACCGTGGCTGTGGAACTCTGGGGCGTGGAGCAGCAGGTGACCCTGAGAACCGGCACCGGCGGCACCGCCTCGGCTACCGATCCCGCCCGCTATGGCGAGACCATCACCATTACCGCCACCCCGGATGACGGCTATGTGGTGGATACCATCTCCGTCAGCGGCACGGACGATGTCCTCTATGAGAATACCGGCAAGGTCAACGGCGTGCAGACCGCCCAGTATGCAATTACTGCTGATACCACCTTTGAGATCACCTTTGCCAAGAAGCCGGTGGTAACCTTCTCCGCGGACAACGGCAGCCTGACTGCCAGCGGCACCGCGGACGGCGCAGCTGCCGAACTGAAGAGCGGCGATTATGTGGACTTCGGTTCCGCCGTTACCTTTACTGCTGTTGCCGACAGCGGTTATAGCCTTGAGGGCTGGTATGTGGACGGCGCAAAGATCGAGCATACCGATCTCACCTACACCACCGACGCCCTTTCCGACAATGTGAACGTGGAGGCCCGCTTTGCCGCCATTGCCGGCATTCCCGTGAACTACGGGGTGAATGACGATGCCATGGGTACCATCACCGCCACCGCAGATGGCCGCGGCTTCCAGTCCGGCGACCAACTCTCCGGCGGCCAGGAGATCGTCTTTACGGTCAGCCCGGCGGAGGGCTACCGCGTGAAGGACTGGACCGGCCTGCCGGCTGATGCCCAGATCAGTGCAGACAAGACCACCGTCACTGTGCCCGTTCTGACCGCAGGCACATGGAATGTGACGGCAAATCTGGAGGCCATTCCCCAGTACACCGTTACCATTGAAGAGACCACCCACGGCAGCATCACCGCCGCTGTGGACGGTCAGCCCCTTAACTCCGGCGACACCGTGCCTGACGGTACCCAGGTGACCTTTACCGCCACGGCAGACGACTACTGGATGCTCAAGGAGTGGACGGGCGACGCGTCCGGCAGCGATAAGACCATCACCCTGACGGTGGGCAGCAACATCACCGTGGGTGCGGCCTTCACTGAGGCGCTTCTGTATGAGGTGGAGTATTCCGTGGTTGGCGGGAACGGCCTCCCATTGCTGCCGATACCGCGGTGCAGTTTGCCGGCGGCAGCGAGATCCAGTTCACCGCTACCCCGGATTCTGGCTACATGGTAAAGGCGTGGACCATCAACGGCGAAGTGGTGGAAGGCAACCTCACCAACACCCTGACCATTGACTCCCTCGGCGAAAATACCACCGTTACCGTGGAGTTTGAGACGTACCAGGGCTTTGTGGTTCCCGCAGGCGGCGAAGGCTATACCGTTACCATCGATCAGCGGAACCCTGCAGATACCTATCCCGGCGCGCCGGAAAATGAGATCCGCCGGGGCGGCGATGTGACCTTCACTGTGGCGCCTGCTGCGGACAGTGCCATCAAGACTGTGACTGTGGCCCGGGAGGATGCGACCATCACACCCAACGGCGACGGTACTGTGACCGTGTTTATTCCCAATGTGCAGGAGGAGATCGGCCTGACAGTGGATATTCTGGCTGGCATTCCTCTGACCATCGAAACCGCTGAAAACGGTACTGTGACGGTCACCCGTGACGGCGTTGCCCTGAAGAGCGGCGTGAAGGTGGTTGCCGGTGACAAACTGGTGATTACCGGACAGCCCGACAGCGGCTATCGCCTGAGTACCCTCACGGTGAACGGCAAGAACTTTACCAGCGGCAGTACCTATACGGTTGCGGAAACCGATACCGCTTTGACCGTTGCGGCCACCTTTGAAGTGCGGTCCAGCGGCGGTGGTGGCGGTGGCGGAGGCGGCGGTGTCTCCAGCTACAAGATCACCGTGGAGGACAGCGACCACGGCACCGTCAGCGCGGACCGGAACAGCGCCAACGCCGACACGACGGTCACTCTGACCGTCACCCCGGACGACGGCTATCGGCTTGACAGCCTTACCGTAACGCAGCAGGATGGAAAAACCATCACGCTGGATGAGGAGAAGGATGGTACATACACCTTTACCATGCCGGACAGTGCCGTTACGGTGAAAGCCACCTTTAATGAGATGACTCAGATTGACCTTCCCTTCGTGGATGTGCCCGCGGATATCTGGTATGAGGACGGCGTGTATTACGTCTATCAGCACGGCCTGATGGACGGCACCAGCAGCATCACCTTCAGCCCGGATATGACCACCACCCGAAGCATGGTTGCCACCATTCTGTGGCGGCTGGAGGGCAGCCCTGTGGTGGATTATGCCGTGCCGTTCGATGATGTGGATCTGGATTCCTGGTACGGCGAGGCAGTCCGGTGGGCCGCCAGTGAAGGCATTATTACCGGATACGGAAACAACAAATTTGGGCCTGACGATCTCATCACCCGAGAGCAGATGGCTACCATGCTCCACCGCTATGCACAGTACAAGGGTTACGATGTGAGCATCGGAGAGAACACCAACATTCTCTCCTACACGGACGCTGCCGATGTGGGCGAATATGCCATTCCCGCCATGCAGTGGGCTGTGGGCGCTGAAATCATCAACGGTACCAGTGACCGTACCCTCAGCCCTGAAGGAGATGCTACCCGTGCCGAGGTTGCTGTGATCCTGATGCGGTTTTGCGAAGGGCTTGTTGATGAATAAGGTTTCATCTGTTCCCGTTTGGTAAAAAACGAGAGGGGCTTCCCAAGCGATGGTTTTCGCTGGGAAGCCCCTCTTCCTATCCAAATATTCGGCCTGTAGAGCGTCGGAAACGGCAAGATCTTTGATAAAGTTAAGTGGGCAAGACAAAGGCAGACACGTGGGAAACTACCATGTGTCTGCCTTTTATGCCGCTCAGCCCAGCGTTGCCATGAGCCAGTCCCGGATGGGAATATAGGCCAGAGGCAGGAAGATGGCGGGCAGCATATTGCCCACCCGCAGCTTCTCCTTGGGCAGGCCCAGCATATTGATGCCGATACCCACGATGATGGTGCCGCCCACGGCGCTCATCTCGGTGACAATGGCCGGGTCTATCCCTTGTCCCACGATGCTGAAAATAATAGTGAGTGCACCCTGGTAGAGGAAGGTGGGCAGGGCAGCGAAGGCCACCCCGATGCCCATGGCGGCTGCAAAGGTAATGGAACTGACCCCGTCGATCACCGCCTTGGAGATGATGATATCATAATTGCCGTTCATCCCGGCCTCCATGGCGCCGTTGATGGCCATTGCCCCCACGCAGTACAGGACAGAGCAGTTTACAAAGGCTTCCACAAAGCGGCTGTTGCTCTCTCCGCGGATCAGTTTGCGGCGAAGCACGTCTCCCACCGAGTCCATACGTTTCTCAATGTTGATGAGCTCTCCCAACAGGGTACCGATTACCATACACACGATGACACATAAAGTGTCGGCTGTGCCAATCATACTGGTAGTGCCAATACCCAGCACGCACAGGCCCAGCGCAAAGGTGATACCCGAGGCAAACCGGGCGCTGATGCGGTTTTTGAACAGAAGGCCCAGAATGCTGCCCAGCAGGATCAGGACCACATTGATGACGGTGGCGATCATAGGGATTCCTCACTTTTATACTGCAATTCACTAAAATATACGGTTCTATGATAAAACCTTTGCCGTCATTTGTCAAAAGGTTTCTGGATGTATGCCGGACAACCATGCGGAATAGAGTGGAAGTGGACCATTGAAAGGGGGAGGGCCCATTGAAGCTCGACCGGACATCCATGCTCTACGGCACCCTGCTGCTCACCGGTACCGGCATTGCCGGGCAGTTTTTGGGCTTTGTCTACCGGATTTTACTTTCCCGCCTCATCGGGGCGGAGATCATGGGCCTCTACCAGCTCATTATGCCGGTCTATTCCGTGCTGCTCTCTCTGACAGCGGTGGGGCTGACGGCAGCGGTATCCAACCTGTCTGCCGGATACTATGCCAGGGGACAGCGGGGAGCGGCGGCCCAGGTGCTCCGCCGGTGCCTGCTGTGCTTCCTGGGACTGTTTGGAGTGCTGGCCACGGTCACTGCCCTGCTGTATGATCCCATTTCGGTGTACTTGCTGGGGGATGCCCGTACTCAGATGGGGCTTTTGCTGCTGCTGCCCTGTATTCTCCTTACCGGCGTGGAGAACCTGCACAAGCATTTCTTCTACGGTACCGGCGCCATCCGGCCCCCGGCGGCGGTGGAGCTGTGCGAGCAGGTCATCCGGGCGGCTGCGGTTCTCGGGCTGCTGGTGCTCTTCCTGCCCCAGAATCCGGAGCGGACCGTGGCCATTATCGTGGTGGGCATGATCGTGTGCGAGCTCTTTTCCTCCATCACGCTGATGCTGCTGGCCCGCCGCAGGCTGGCAGGGGAGAAGCTGGGAGAGCCGGGGGCCTCCCGGCGGATGAACCGGCAGATCCTGGCCATCGCCCTGCCGGTGGGGTTCACCAGTCTGCTGGGCAACCTGATGGGCTCGGCCAACGCGGTGCTCATCCCCCAGCGGCTGGTGGCCGCCGGAGCGGAGGTGAGCCGGGCCATGGAGGAGTTCGGTGTGCTGTGCGGCATGACCATGCCCATGCTCTGCCTGCCCACTGCCTTCATCGGCGCCCTGGGGCTGGTGCTCATGCCCAAGCTGGCCCAGGGGGCAGCTCTGGGCAACACCCCGCTGATCCGGCGGCGGATCGACCGGTCTATGCTGGCCACCTCGGTGCTTATGTTTCCTGCCATGGCTCTGCTGGTAGTGGTGGGCCCCACCCTGGGCCAGCTGCTCTTTCGGGAGGAGGGGGTGGGCCGGTATCTGCTCCCCCTGTCAGTGGGGGTGCTGCTGTCCTGCTGGCAGGCAGTGCTGGGGTGCGCCCTCAACGGACTGGGCAGACAAAAAGCTGCAGCCCGCAGTTCCATTCTGTCCGGCGGGCTGCAGCTGGGCTGCACCTATCTGTTATTGGGACTCCCCGGTGTGGGGATCGGCGGCTACTGGGTGGGGGTGGTGGCCTCCTCCGCCCTGGGAGCGCTCCTGAACTGGTTCCAGGTGCGGCGGGTTACCGGACTGAAGCTGCGGCTCTTTGACTGGGGGGTAGCCCCCGGCCTGGCGGCCCTGCTGACCGGCCTCACCGGCAACCTGCTCTTTCGGGTGCTGCTGGACAGCGGAGTAGGGGAGTGGACGGCGGTGGGGGCCTGCACCCTCTTCGGTGTGGTGCTCTACCTGGCGGCCCTCCAGGCCCAGGGGGTGCGGCTAAATCGCCTTTTCCGCTTGAGGTAGGTTACAGAACATAGCTGGCCATCAGGATGAGTGCCAGCAGACAGAAAGCGATGACGCCGGGATTTTCAAAGAAGAGCCGCCATTTCATGCCCTCGGAGAAGGGGACCAGGCCTGGTTCCAGTTTGATATCCCGCCAGCTGGTGACCAGAAAGGTCATGCCCACCACGATGGACCCCAGCACCAGCAGGGAGGTCAGCAGTTCTCCGGTCTGGCCCAGCAGCTCCAGCAGGGGCACCAGGCCCACCGAGGTAAAATTGATCAGGGCGTGGAGCAGGATGGACTGCCACAGGCAGCCGGTTCGGAGCACCACATAGGCAAAGAGAGCCCCCACGGCAAAGGCATAGAACAGCTGATTCAGATTGCCGTGAAACAGGCCGAAGCACAGGGCGGAGGCCAGGATGGCAAATTTATCCCCATAAGGCCGCAGTCGGTTCAGCAGCAAATAGCGGAAGAGATATTCCTCTGACAGGGGCGCAATGATGCAGCCCAGCAGGAGGTTCAGTACCGTAGGGTAGCCGGCCAGACTGTCCACCGGATTGGTGACTGCCTGGCCCCGGAGAATCCCAATCAGTTGGGTGAGAAGCAGGGTGAGCAGATTGGACAAATAGACCAGACCAAGGGTGGTCACCAGGGCTTTGCCCAGGTTCAGCGGCCCCATGGGGCGGCGTGCGGAGGGGCCCGGGGCGGGCACGCCGCGCAGCACCAGGCAGAAGGCGGGCACACCCGCGCCGTAGGCTGAGCCCACGGAGAGGCACCAGCGGGAGATGGGGTGATTCAAAACGCTGGGGACGATGCCGGCCACCAGCAGCTGGACCGCCAGCATGGCGGCCATCTGGGCAAACAGGGCCCATCCCAGCCGGGAGAACCATTGACAGTGGGGGCGCAGCAGTTGGGCCCGGTCCGGTTGATGGAGATCCATTCCGTCACCTCGCACAAAAATAAATCCAAATTGAGCCCAGCCGGGCCGTCAAAGCACGGTCCGAAATTCGCACCTGCTTCAGGCACAAGGGCTTCCGGGCTCCATTATAGCAAGAACGGGTGAAAAGGGCAAGAAATCGGACATATTGACATGGGCGTTTTTCATGATACAATATCTTGTGCTTAGAACTGAAATACACTCAGAGGAGAGATACGATATGCCCATTTCTGAAAACGCCAAGGCTGTACTGGCGCGGCGTTATCTGGCCCGGGATGAGCAGGGGAATCCCACCGAGACGGTGGATGGCTTGTTCCGTCGTGTGGCCAACGCGGTAGCCGAAGGCGACCGCCATTTTGACCCCAAGGCCGATGTGGTGGCTACGGCGGCGGAATTCTATGAGATGATGACCAATCTGGACTTCCTGCCCAACTCCCCCACCCTGATGAACGCCGGCCGCCCTCTGGGGCAGCTGTCCGCCTGCTTTGTGCTGCCGGTGGCCGACTCTATGGAGGACATCTTTGACGCCATTAAGAACGCCGCCCTCATCCACAAGAGCGGCGGCGGCACCGGTTTTTCCTTCTCCCGGCTGCGGCCCAAGGGTTCCACCGTCAACTCCACCGGCGGTGTGGCCAGCGGCCCCATCTCCTTTATGAAAGTGTTCAATGCCGCCACCGAGGCGGTGAAGCAGGGCGGCACCCGCCGGGGCGCCAACATGGGCATCCTCCGGGTGGATCACCCCGATATTATGGACTTTATTACCTGCAAGAACGATACCTCCGAGATCACCAACTTCAACATCTCCGTGGGCATCACCGAGGCCTTTATGGAGGCGGTGAGTGCGGACGGGATGTACGATCTGGTGGACCCGGCCACCGGCCGGGTGGTGGGCCAACTGAAGGCCCGGGAGGTCTTTGACACCATCGTCACCTCCGCCTGGCAGACCGGCGAGCCGGGCATCATCTTCCTGGACCGGCTCAACCGGGACAACGCGGTGCCCAGCCAGGGCGAGATCGAGTCCACCAACCCCTGCGGTGAGCAGCCCCTGCTGCCCTATGAGAGCTGCAATCTGGGCTCTATCAACCTGGTCAACCACATCACCAAGACCGTGGCGGGCTGGGTGCTGGACCGGGCAAAGCTGGAAAAGACCATCCGTACCGCCGTCCACTTCCTGGACAACGTCATTGAGGTCAACCAGTACCCCCTGCCCGAGATTGACAAGATGACCCGCTCCACCCGGAAGATCGGCCTGGGCGTCATGGGCTTTGCCGATATGCTCCTGCATATGGGAGTGCCCTACAACAGCGAGGAGGGCGTGGCTCTGGCCGAGGAGATCATGGACACCATCAACACCATCGGCCACCAGGAGAGCGAACGCCTGGCCGAGAGCCGGGGCGCCTTCCCCCTCTTTGACCAGAGCATCTACAAGGACGGCAAGCCCATCCGCAACGCCACCGTCACCACCATCGCCCCCACCGGCACCCTGTCCATCATCGCCGGGGTGTCCTCCGGCGTGGAGCCGGTGTTTGCCTACGCCTATATCCGCAATGTGATGGACAACACCCACCTCATCGAGACCAACCAGATCCTGAAGGACAAGCTGGAGGAGGCGGGGATCTATTCCGAGAAGCTGATGCGCAAGATCGTGGAGCAGGGCTCCCTGGCCCATGTGGACGGCATTCCCGAGGACATCAAGCGGGTCTTTGTGTGCGCCCACGACGTGTCCCCCATCTGGCACGTGAAGATGCAGGCCGCCTTCCAGCGGTACACCGACAACGCCGTCAGCAAGACGGTGAACTTCCCCAACTCCGCCACCAAGGCCGAGGTGGCCGAGGTCTACCGCCTGGCCTACACCTTGGGCTGCAAGGGTACCACCATCTACCGGGACGGCAGCCGCAACGAGCAGGTGCTCAATATCGGCAAGGTCAACGACGGCAAGGAGCCCGCCCCCGCCCCCACTGGCCGGGTGTGCGAGGAGTGCCAGATTCCTCAGGAGGCCTACGGTCACATCCAGCCCCGGCCCCGTCCGGCGGTGACCACCGGTTTCACCGAGAAGGTGCGCATCGGCTGCGGCAACCTTTATATTACCGTCAACTACGACGAGAACGGCATCTGTGAGGTGTTTACCAACACCGGACGAGCGGGCGGCTGCCCCAGCCAGAGCGAGGCTACGGCCCGGCTGGTCAGCGTGGGCATCCGTTCCGGCATGGACCCCAAGGAGATCATCCAGCAGCTCAAGGGTATCCGCTGCCCCTCCTGCCTGCGGCAGTCCGGCGTACCGGTGACCTCCTGCCCCGACGCCATTGCCAAATCCTTGGAGAAGGTGCTCAAGGTGTCCCAGGGCAATCGCGAGACTGTTCCCGCCCCCATCAGCGCCACCACCAAAGCGGCGCCCATTCCCCGGCCGGGCATGACTCCCGCCGAGGCCAAGCTGGCCAAGTTCTGCCCCGAATGCGGAGCAAAGCTGGAGCACGAAGGCGGCTGCGTCACCTGCCGTGACTGCGGCTACTCCAAGTGCGGCTAAAACAGAAAAGGGCCTGCTCCGGCAGGCCCTTTTTGCAACAGAATCCGGATAACCTGAAGCGGGGACAGTCACACTAAGGGATGCGCCGGAAGGCATTTCATTTGAATACAGGAGGCGTCAGCCATGTGTACCAGCCTGACCTTTACCACCGACCACACTTATTTTGGGCGGAACCTGGATCTGGAATACCAGTTTGGCCAGCAGGTGGTCATTACTCCACGTAATTACCCATTTTCCTTTCAAGCCATGCCTGCCCTGAAGAAGCACTATGCCATCATCGGCATGGCCACAGTGGCGGAGGACTACCCCCTCTATGCTGAGGGGGTCAACGAGAAGGGCCTCTATATGGCAGGCCTCAACTTCCCGGGTAACGCCTGTTATCCCTGCGGCTCGAAGGACGGTACCCCCGCCGCCCCCTATGAGCTGATCCCCTGGCTGCTGGGCAGCTGCGACAGCGTGGACCAGGCGGAGGAAAAGCTGCGCTCTGTCCGTATTTTGGATACCCCCTTTGCCCCCAATATGCCAAACGCCCCCCTCCATTGGCACCTGGCCGACGGAAAGCGGGCCCTGGTGGCGGAGCCTATGGCCGACGGCCTGAGACTGTTTGAGGACCCGGTGGGGGTGCTTACCAACAACCCCACCTTTGATTTCCACCTGACCAATCTGAACCAGTATATGGGCCTGTCCGCCGCCCAGCCGGAGAACCGCTTCGGAGGAGTGGAACTGCGTCCCTTTGGCCAGGGAATGGGCACGTTGGGCCTGCCGGGAGACTGGTCACCTGCCTCCCGCTTTGTCCGGGCCGCCTTCCTTAAGTGGAACAGCGTCTGCGAGCGGGACGAGATATCCAGTGTCAGCCAGGTCTTTCACATCCTGGACGCGGTGGCCATGCCCCGGGGTGCAGTGCGGACACCGGAGGGGAAGTGGGACCTCACGGATTACTCCTGCTGCATTGACGGCTGGACGGGCACCTATTACTACAAGACCTATGACAACAGTCAGATCACCGCGGTGTCCATGGACGAGGCAAAGCGGGAGGGAGAAACGCTGATCTGCCATCCTCTGGTCACGGAGCAGCAGATCCACTTTGTGCCGTGAGCCCCGCCGGGGCGTTTGCCCCGGCACTTGTACATATTGCATAAATGCGGCGCCTTGCCAACAGGGCGAAAAAAGGGAAAACCGGGCCAAAAACCATGTGGTTTGCCAATTCGGCCGAGAGTTAAGGCGGCTTTCTGAAACCGAGTTGTGCATATTGGCTATAATCATTGATAAAAAAATAACGAATTTCTCTTGCATTTTACTTGCCTGTTGGGCGGCGGTGCGTTATACTTATTAGGTGAGAACTTGTTAAAAATATAACAATTCTAGATAGGTTACAGGACAAGGAGGCAGAACATAATGGGTTTTGTGAAGCTGGAAAAGCAGGGCCACGTGGGCGTGGTCACCATTGACCGGCAGGAGGCGCTGAACGCGCTGAACAGCCAGGTTCTGAGCGATCTGGACGCGGTCATCGATCAGGTGGCAGCGGACGATGAGATCTATGTCATGATCCTCACCGGCGCGGGCCGTTCCTTTGTGGCGGGCGCTGACATCGGCGAGATGAAGAACTTCTCTTCCATCGACGGCAAGAAGTTTGGCGTGCACGGCGGCGGTGTGTTCCTGAAGCTGGAGAATATGGCCAAGCCGGTCATCGCCGCCATCAACGGGTTCGCTCTGGGCGGCGGCTGCGAGCTGAGCATGGCCTGCGACATCCGCCTGGCCAGTGAGAAGGCCAAGTTTGGTCAGCCCGAGGTGGGCCTGGGCATCACCCCCGGTTTCGCCGGCACTCAGCGGCTGCCCCGCATCGTGGGCGTTTCCAAGGCTATGGAGCTGATCCTCACCGCCAAGGTCATCAAGGCCGACGAGGCCAAGGCCATCGGCCTGGTCAGCGAGGTCTATCCCGCTGAGGAGCTGATGGACAAGGCCATGGAGCTGGCCAACGCCATCTGCGCCAACGCTCAGATCGCCGTGCAGGAGTCCAAGCGCTGCATCCGTATGGGTATGCAGACCGACATCGCCACCGGCTCCGCTTTTGAGGCCGAGGCTTTCGGTGTCTGCTGCGGCACTGCCGACAAGGACGAAGGCATGGGCGCTTTCCTGGAGAAGCGGGCTGAGAAGCATTTCCAGAACAAGTAAGGAAGCATCCTCTGTTTCAGTTCGATACATCCTTTCTTTAAAATTAAAAACAGATTGAAAAGAGGTTTTTTGTCATGAAAAAGATTGTTGTCATCGGCGGCGGCACTATGGGCCTGGACATCGCTCAGGTCTTCGCCAAGAAGGATTTTGATGTTACCGTCCGCGACATCAACGACGACATCATCAAGGCTTCCGAGGGCCGTCTGAACAAGAGCCTGGACAAGCTGGTGGCCAAGGGCAAGATGGATGAGGCCAAGAAGGCCGACATCCTGGCTCACATGACCTTCACCACCGATCTGAAGGCTGCTGCCGACGCCGACCTGGTGGTTGAGGCCGCCATTGAGAACCTGGACATCAAGAAGAGCATCTTTGCCGAGCTGGACAGCATCTGCAAGCCCGAGACCATCCTGGCCTCCAACACCTCGTCCATCTCCATCACCGCCATCGCCGCCGCCACCAAGCGGCCCGACAAGTTCATCGGTATGCACTTCTTCAACCCCGCTACCGTCATGAAGCTGGTGGAGGTCATCCGGGGCGCTCACACCTCCGATGAGACCTTCAACACCATCCGGGACCTGTCCGTGGAGATCGGCAAGGAGCCCGTCGAGGTTAACGAGGCCCCCGGCTTCGTGGTCAACAAGATCCTGATCCCCATGATCAACGAGGGCATCGATCTGGTATACACCGGCGTGGCCTCCGTGGAGGGCGTTGACACCGCCATGAAGCTGGGCGCCAACCACCCCATGGGCCCCCTGGCTCTGGGCGATCTGGTGGGCCTGGACGTGTGCCTGGCCATCATGGACACCCTGTACAACGAG
>NZ_CAJFGT010000026.1:0-29977 GCF_904377885.1 Flavonifractor sp. An112
AGTCACAGTGGCCGTTCTCGTCCACGGTGACGTTCTCCAGCAGAGCGTTGCGCTTAATGGCATTGTAGATATCGGGCTCGGACTCCTTATCCAGGTTGATGACCTTGGCGTAGCAGCCGCCCTCGAAGTTGAAAATGCCGTTATCATCCCAGCCGTGCTCGTCGTCGCCGATGAGCAGGCGCTTGGGATCGGTGGACAGGGTGGTCTTGCCGGTGCCGGACAGGCCGAAGAACAGGGCGGTGTTCTCGCCATTCATGTCGGTGTTGGCAGAGCAGTGCATGGAGGCCATACCCTTCAGGGGCAGGAAGTAGTTCATCATGGAGAACATACCCTTCTTCATCTCGCCTCCGTACCAGGTATTCAGGATAACCTGCTCCCGGGAGGTGAGATTGAAGATGGCGGCAGTCTCAGAGTTGAGACCCAGTTCCTTGTAGTTTTCCACCTTGGCCTTGGAGGCATTGTAGGAGATAAAGTCGGGCTGGAAGTGTTCCAGCTCCTCCTCGGTGGGCTGGATGAACATATTTTTCACAAAGTGAGCCTGCCAGGCCACTTCCATGATGAAGCGGATGGCCATACGGGTATCAGCGTTGGCGCCGCAGAACACGTCCATGACGTACAGCTTCTTATTGGACAGCTCCTGAATGGCCAGCTGCTTGCAGGTATCCCAAGCCTGCTGAGAAGCGGGCTTGTTGTCATTCTTGAATTCATCGGAGGTCCACCACACGGTGTCTCTGGAGGTGTCGTCCATAACGATGAACTTATCTTTAGGAGAACGGCCGGTATAGATGCCGGTCATGACGTTAACGGCGCCCAGATCCGTGACCTGGCCCTTATCATAGCCCTCCAGCTCAGGCCTGGTCTCTTCCTGGAACAGGACCTCATAGGAGGGGTTGTGGAGGATCTCGGTGACGCCGGTGATGCCGTATTGATTCAAATCAATGTTTGCCATAATGCATGACCTCTTTCCCGTATTGATCTCTCTGGGGCTCTGGCGGGGCGGACAAGCCCCGGAAGTTACAAATCCCATGGGATAATCATACACAGATTTGGGCACAATGTCAATTCCCCTGTGCCAGGCGATTTTGCAATTTTCTTTCCCGGCAGTTTCAATCTGCCTTTTGAAGTACCAGGAACTTCAAGCTCCAAGCGCCCGAAGCGCACGGGCCAGAAGGGCAAACTCTTGGATGCCCAGCCGCTCGCCGCGGACCCCCTCAGGCAGTCCGGCGTCGGCAATGGCCTGCCGCAGCTGTTCCTTGCTCAGCTTGTCGCCGAAGGCGGCGGACAGACCATTGAGCAGGGTCTTGCGGCGCTGGGCAAAGGAGGCGCGCACGACCCGGAAGAAGAAGTCGTCCTCCACCAGGGTCTGTACCGGCTCAGACCGGGGCACCATGCGGATTACCGCCGAGGTCACCTTGGGGGCAGGCAGAAAGCACTCCGGAGGCACTTCAAAGAGATACTCCGGCTGGGTGTAGTACTGGCAGAACAGAGAGAAGGCACCATAATCCGCCGTACCGGGATCGGCGCAGATCCGTTTGGCCACTTCCCGCTGGATCATTACCGTGATGGAGGCAAAGCAGCCTGCCTCAATGAGGGCGGTAATGACAGGGGTGGTAATGTTGTAGGGCAGGTTGGCGCAGGCCACCGGGGTGAGGCCGGGAAACTGTTCCGCAGCCAGGGCGGCCAGATCCAGTTTCATGGCGTCCCCGGGGATGACAGTCACATTGTCAAAGGGAGAGAGGGTCTCCGCCAGAATGGGCAGCAGATCCCGGTCCAACTCAATGGCAGCTACCCTGCCTGCCCGGCGGGCCAGCTGAACGGTGAGAGGACCGATGCCCGGTCCGATCTCCAGAGCGCCGCAGGTCTCGTCGGCGCCAGAGGCGTCGGCAATGTCCTGGGGCACCCAGCCCTGAATGAGAAAATTCTGGCCCATGCTTTTGGAAAAACGAAAGCCGTGGCGGCCCAACAGGGCCTTGATGTCATTGCTGTTGCAGAGATCCATAATCCACCTCGCACACGTATTGACATCAGTATACGGGAAACAGAATGAAAATACAAGCCTACCGCCGGGGCAGCAGGACGGTAAAGGTGGTGCCGCTGTCCGTGGTGCTGGTCACGGAGATCCTGCCCCGATGGGTTTCGGTAATGCTCTTGGCGATGGCCAGCCCCAGACCATAGCCCCCCTGAGCCCGGTCCCGGGCGGCATCCGCCCGGTAGAACCGCTCGAATAGGTGAGGCAGGTGTTCCGCCGGAATGGGAGCGCCGGTGTTGTGAACGCTGAGGCGCAGCTTGTCCTGCTGGCGGGTCAGCGTAATCCGGACCTCCGGGTTGGGTGGACCGGCGTATTTCACCGCATTGTCCAGCAAAATACGTACCAGCCGCCGCAGCTGCCCCTCATCCCCGGTGAGTGTCAGCTCTGGATCGATGTGGGACTCCAGGGCCACCCCCGCCTCAAAGGCCACCGGTTCAAAGGGGAGCAGGCAGCCCTGAACCAGCTGGCTCAGATCCACCTGGGTGGGATGGGTAGGCAGCCGGGCGCTGTCCGATTTGGCCAAAAAGAGCAGGTCCTCCACCAGCCCCTTCATCTGGCGGGCCTCCTCCTGGGTGTAGCTGAGCCACTTGGACTGGCTGTCCACCCTCTCCGACGGATGGGCCAGCACGATCCCGGTATTGGCCAGAATCACGGTCAGCGGTGTTTTCAGCTCATGGGAGGCGTCGGCCACAAATTGCCGCTGCTGTTTCCAGGCCTTTTCCACCGGCCGGAGGGCCAGGGAGGCCAGAAACAGACTGACAAAGAAAAAGGCGGCCATGGCCAGCAGCCAGATGAGCAGACAGGTGAGGAAGAGGGTGCGCAGGGTGCTGCGCTCCCAGGACAGATCGGCAAAGGCGATACGGATGGTGCCGTCAGGCTTTTCCTCCATCAGAAAGCGCAGGCCCAGACCGGACAGCACGCCGCTGTTCTGTTCCGCGTCCATGGCCTCCCGGGCGGCCTGGGCGGCGGTCTCCTCCGAAACGTCCACATGGCCTCCGTCGTTGATGGATACCACCGTCCCATCCTCCACGGTGACGGAAAAGACGGGGATCATGGAGGCGTTGGCGTCTCCGTATCGGTTCTCCTGCTCCGGCGGCGAGCCGATCTCAAACCGGGGCGGCAGCTCGTCGTCCCCCCGGTTCAGCGCCATATGGAGGGCGGCGGCACCCTGGTCGGCCAGCCGCCGGGCGTTGGAGGTGAGCAGCAGAACAAAGACCACCGTCAGCACCAGCCCCACCAGCAGCAGGTTGATGAGGATGAATTTCCACCGCAGCCGCCGGATCATGATACGGGCACCTCCAGGTAATAGCCCACCTTCCGGACGGTGCCGATACTCACATTGGATTCCAGAAACGTGAGCTTTTTGCGCAGAAAGGAGATATATACCTCCACATTGTTGTCCTCCGCATCGGAATCCAGCCCCCAGACCCGGGCGATGATATCCTCCTTGGGTACCACGGCCCGGGGATGGACCATCAGCTGCCGCAGTACATCAAACTCCTTAAAGCCCAGACGCACCGACTTGTCCCCCTGCCGCAGACAGCGGGTGGACAGCTCCAGGGTCAGGTCCCCGGCGGCGAGCTGTTCGCCGATGACCTCCCCCTGCCGGCGGGTGAGGGCCCGCACACGGGCCAGGAGCTCCCCGATGTCAAATGGCTTGGTCATGTAGTCGTCGGCGCCGTGGTCCAGACCGGCGATCTTGTCCGGCATCTCATCCCGGGCGGTGAGCATGAGGATGGGGGTGGACACATGGGCGTGACGCAGGCGGCTGGCTACCTCAAAGCCGTCCAGCTTGGGCAGCATCACGTCCAGCACGATCACGTCGTATTGCTCCGTCAGGGCATAGTCCAGCCCGTCGGCCCCGTCATATACCACATTCGTCTGATAGCGCTGCTCCGCCATGATCTGGCCCAGGGCCTCCGCCAGCCGGCGCTCGTCTTCCACAATCAAAACTCTCATAGGTAAGATCCTTTCCTGTTTGGTATGCGTATTTGTTGAGCAAAGGATACCGTTCCATCCTGAAATTTATCTGAAAATATGATAGAAAAATGGAAAGAAAAAAGGATTTACAGAGTGTTAACAATTTCAGCACTGGATTTTTCAGGGTAATTTCAGATTGACAAATTATACTGACCCAGAATCCGGAACAGACGGGAGGACCCACCATGGAATGTGCAGAAATCATGCCCCAGGAGACCCCACAGGTCCCAAAGAAGGCCCGGCGTAAGTTTCCCATCAAGCGGGCCGTGGCCCTGGTTGTGGCGGCAGCTGTTGTCGTAGGCGGCGGTTTTGGCATCAAGACCCTTTTCTTTCAGAATGAGACTCAGACGGCCCTGACCGAGACCACCACCTATGGCAGCCTGTCTACGGTCATTGAAGGAACAGGTACCACCATGCCGGCGGACAGCGTTACTTATACCACAGCCTCCACGGCGGAGATCACCGGGGTCTATGTGTCCGCTGGTGATACAGTGGCGGCGGGAGACCTGCTCTATACCCAGGACGACTCTGAGTTGGATGAGGAGATCGAGGGCTATCAGGACGAACTGACCGAGCTGGAGAATACCCTGTCTGACGCCTCCGATCAGCTGTCTGAATTAAATGAGCGGCTGGCTGACCTGACTGTGACCGCACCCTTCTCCGGAAGAATCACCGATGTGACCGTCCGGGCGGGGGACAGTGTGGGATCGGGTACCAAGCTGGCTACCCTGGTGGACGACAGCAAGATGACCCTCACCCAGTATTTCAGCTATGCCTACGAGGACCAGATCTATGTGGGCATGAAGGCGGGAGTGTCCATCGCCAGCCTTATGACCACCCTGGATGGCACGGTCACCGAGATCAAGAAGGTGGACCGGGTTACCGCCGAGGGTACCCGCTGCTTTGCGGTGACGGTGACGGTGGATAATCCGGGGGCCCTCAGCGAGGGTATGACCGGCGCGGGCTACCTGCTGACCGGCAGTGGGGAGAAACTCTATCCCGCTGTGGAGGGCACGCTGGAACCCTATGCCAGCGAGGCCATCACCGCCACCGAGAGTGGCAAGCTGACGGCAGTCAACGTGGATGATTATGAGACGGTGACCGCCGGGGCTGCCCTCTTTGTCATTGACGGCTCCGATCTGGAGGACCAGGTGGAGACCACCCAGCGGAGCATTACCCAGACCCAGGAAAAAATCACCCAGACCCAGGAGAAGATCACCGAAGCGGAGGAGAAGCGCTCCGACTACCAGGTGACGGCAGAGATCGACGGTAAGATCATCATGGTTGGGGTACAGGAGGGGGAGGCCCCCCGGCAGGCGGGGCAGACCGCAGTGACCCTCTACAACCTGGACTCCATGACCATCACCGCCAACATTGACGAGCTGGACATTGACAGCATCACCATGGGCATGGAGGTGGACATCACCCAGTCCGGGGCGGAAAGCGACACCCACTACACCGGAACAGTGACCGCCATCAGTTATGAGGCCACCAATACCAACGGCGTGGCCTACTTCCCCATCACCATTACCATTCCCAGCGAAGGGGCCCTGTCCGCCGGCGTCAATGTATCCTACACCATCACCGTGGGTGACGAGTCGGAGGGTGTGCTTGCCCCCATTGCGGCGCTGAAGAGCACCAGCGAGGGCACCTGCCTCTTTGTGAAGGCGGATACCAGACCGGACAACGCGGTGGATCTGGAGGACGGCGTGGTGCCAGACGGATTCTATGCCGTTCCGGTGGAGACCGGGGTGTCCAACAGCCAGTATGTCCGCATCCTCTCCGGCGTGGAGGAGGGGGTGGAGGTATTCACCCGTTATCAGCAGACGGCCCCCTCCGGCGGCGATACCACCAGCCAGAGCGGTGAGGAACAGGGCTTTGAGGGTATGGGCGACTTCTCCGGCGGCCGGCCCGGTGGTATGGAGCAGGGCGGCGGCATGATGCCCGGCGGTAATATGGGCGGCGGCATGAGCGGCGGCCCCATGGGCTAGGAGGCGGCGATATGAGTTTGATCCGACTGGACAACGTATATAAGATCTACGGCGAGGGCAAAGAAAACCAGGTCAATGCTCTGGATGGAGTAACTCTGGAGATCAACCAGGGAGAATTTGTGGCCATCATTGGTACCTCCGGCTCAGGCAAGTCCACCATGATGAACATTCTGGGCTGCCTGGACGTTCCCACCCGGGGGGAGTACTATCTGGACGGCATCCCCATCAGCCAGCGTGGGCGGCGGGAGCTGGAGCTCATCCGCTCCCGGAAGATCGCCTTCATCTTTCAGGGCTACAACCTGATCCCCTCCCTCAGCGTGTGGCAGAATGTGGCGCTGCCTATGCTCTACCAGAAGGTGCCGCTGGCCCAGAGAAAGGCGCGGGCTATGGAGGCCCTGGAGCGTGTGGAGATCGCGGCCAAGGCGGACTACCGGCCCGGCCAGCTCTCCGGCGGCCAGCAGCAGCGGGTGGCCATTGCCCGGGCCATTGCCGCCCAGTCTCCGGTTCTGATGGCCGACGAGCCCACCGGCGCCCTGGACTCCAAGACCGGCGCCCAGGTGCTGGCCCTTATGCGGGAAATGAACCGGACGGGCACCATCGTCATCCTCATTACCCATGACAACGGCATTGCCGCCCAAGCTGACCGCACGGTGCGGGTGAAGGACGGAAAGATCGTCCACGACAGCCTGTGGGACGGGGTGCTGGTGGACCTGGACGTGCCGGCAAGGCGGGTGGCGCCGTGAATGCACTGGGTATGGCCCTGGAGTCCATCCGGGAGAAGAAGGGGCGCTCCTTCCTCACCATGCTGGGCATCATCATCGGCGTCACCGCCGTGCTGGTGCTGGTGGCCCTGGTGTCGGGCTATAACGCCGACATCACTGCCTACTATGAGAAGCTGGGCGTCAACAAGGTCAATGTTACTGTAACCTGGTATGACACCAGCCGCAGTGTGGACGTGATGAGCGCCCTGTACGACTACTGCGATGAGGAACTGAGCGACACGGTAGAAGGGGTGAGCCCCGACGTGTCCACCTCACTGCCTATGAAATACCGTACCACTACCCTGGACAGCAGTACCGTATATCTGGGCAGCGACGAATACGCTGTATGTAACAACTACACCCTGGAGAGCGGTCGGGACATCAATGCCTTTGACATTGAACAGCGCAACCGGGTGTGCGTGCTGGGGTCCTACGTGGCGGACAGCCTGTTCCAGTATGCCGACCCCATTGGGGAGACGGTGTATCTGGGGGGCGAGCCCTTTACCGTGGTGGGTACTTACTACCAGAAGGACGGGGGCACCGAGGGGTCCATGGACGATATGGCGGTGATCCCTTACTCCCTGGATCGGGCCATCCTCCAGATCGACTACCTCACCTCCTTTACAGTGAAAGTGGATAAATCGGATAACATGGACGCCGTCATGGCGGATTTGGAGGTCTTTCTGGCCAACACCATCTCCTCCACCGTGGGGGAGTATGAGCTGGAAAACGGCAATGCCGCCATGACTGAGTCTACCGAGGAGATGACCTCCATGAGCGTGGTGCTGGGCGGCATTGCTGGTATTGCCCTGCTGGTGGGCGGCATCGGCATCATGAACATCATGTTGGTCACCGTCACCGAGCGTACCCGGGAGATCGGCATCAAGAAGTCCATCGGCGCTCCCCGGGGGGAGATCATCGGCCAGTTCCTGGTGGAGGCCGCCATCCTCAGCGGCATGGGCGGCGTCATCGGCATATTGCTGGGCTACGGCCTGAGCCTGATTTTGGGCAAAGCCATGTACGATTTGATCCTCTTCCCGGACAGTCTGGTGACAGCTGGGGCCTTTGCCTTCTCGGTGATCATCGGTATTGTGTTCGGCATCTACCCGGCGGTGAAGGCCTCCAACCTCCAGCCGGTGGACGCCCTCCGGGCGGATTGAACAGAAGGAGGAGATTCCAATGAAACGCAAACTCTTGTCCCTGCTGACCGCGGCGGGGCTGTGTCTGGGGCTGACCGGCTACGCCGGGGCGGCCTCCTTTCCCGACGTGAGCGACGCCGACACCGCCCTGGCGGTGGAGGTGCTCTCCGGCCTGGGCATCGTCTCCGGCGGCTCCGACGGCAACTACTACCCGGATCAGGGGCTGACCCGGGCTCAGTTCTGCAAGCTGGCGGTGCTGGCCGAGGGCCACGGGGATCAGGTGACGGGCAGCGCCTACCGCACCCTCTTTTCCGATGTGGCGGGGAGCCACTGGGCGGCTTCCTACATCAATCTGGCCTGTGAGGAGGGCCTGGTATCCGGCTACGGCAACGGCACCTTTGGCCCCGACGACCCGGTGACGGTGGGCCAGGCGGTGACGGTAGTGCTGCGGCTGCTGGGGTACACCACCGAGGATGTGGGCCCCTTCTGGCCGGAGGACTACATGAGCCTGGGAACAAAGTTGGGCCTTCTGGACGGGGTATCTACAGATCCCGACCACGCCCTGACCCGGGGTGAGGCCGCCCTGCTGCTCTACGCCCTGCTGGGCCAGAGCGACAGCACCGGCAAGGACTACATTGACAACCTGTGCGCCTCCAAGGTGGAAAACGCCGTCCTGCTGGATACCGACGCCCGGAGCGGCGACGGGACCGATGGCATGGTGGAGGTGTACGCCAACCAGAACCTGTCCTGGCATGAGCCGGCGGCGGAGCTGGAGGGCCTGGCGGGCAGCCGGGGTACCCTGCTGCTGGACCAGAGCGAACGGGTGACTGGTTTTCTGCCCGACGACACGGTGCGCTATACCCTGATTCCCAACAGTGTCACCGCTAACCGCATCAACGGCAGCTATACCGTCAGCGGCAGTACGGCGGTGGTGATGGAAGATACCCTGACCACCTTTGAGAACTGCTGGTACGATCTGGCCGACTGCCCTCAGCTCACTCTCTACTACAACCAGTCGGGCAATCTGGAACTGGTGGCGGCCACCGAGGGAAACGGCTATGAGGGCGTGACCCTCACGGGTTACTATGAGTCTGCCAGCCCCAACACCGCCACCCCCGACACCATCACCCTGCTGGGGATGGAACTGGAGGTGGAGGAGAGCGCCGTGGACAGCCTGAGCGGCTGTTCGGTGGGGGATAAGATCACCGTTACCCTGGACGGGGACGGGGCGGTGATCTCCGCCGCCGCGGGCGGGCAGACCGCCCTGTACGGGGTCCTGGGGGAGGGACAGGTGGAGCTGACCTGCGGCCTTACCGCCCGGGGCACAATCAGCGGCTCCGCCGGCGCGGGGGACCTGGTGAAGGTCACCTCCAGCGGCGTGGGCAAGCTGTCGGTGTCCCAGGTGTCCGGGGGCAGCAGCCTGAATCTCAACGTGTCCGAGGGGACCCTGGGCTCCATCCCTCTGGCAGATAACGTGCGGATCTACGAGCGGGCTGGGACCAGCGTGGTCACGGAGATCGACCTGGAGGACATCCAGAGTGCCACTGTGAAGGCTTCTGACATTGACTTTTATACCACCGACAGCAATGGCCTTGTCAGTGTGCTGCTGCTGGATGACGTGACGGGGAATGCCTACACCTATGGCCTGCTCACTATGGGCAGCAAGACGGAGGGCAGCGGCACCATGACCTACACCAACCGCACTGTTTCTGTGGAGAACGGCAGCGGTACCACCCAGGAGTATATCACCGGCCAGACCGGGCGTACCGGAGACATGGGAGGCATCGCGGTATCCTCCGAGGGAAAGGCGGTGTCCGTTGTCACCCTCAGCCAGGCGGAGGGGGTGGATCAGAGCGCCTTTGACAGTCTGGATGCGGTGGTGATCGACGGGGTACGGGTGCCCATCAGCGACGCCGCCGAGGGCTATAACAGCGATACGGAGCAGTGGGTCACCCTGTCCCAGGCCAGAGCCTACAGCGATACCTTTACCGTGTACTACAGCGGTACCCTGGGGGTAGACGCCGTGGTTAGAGTGATTGCAACCGAATAACAGGAAAAGAGCGTGCCAAAAAGGCGCGCTCTTTTTCATGCCGGCGCTTGTACTTGTGCCGGGGAATGCTTGTTGCAGAAAGACTGATGCACATGGTACAATAAAAAACAGAGGAGGTCTTATCATGGCGGATTTTAAATTATTTTCCATTCAAAATGGCGTGAACGAATTGCCGTCCTCCCAGGTTGCGTTGGAACGGGAGTTGCAAACGCTTCTGGAGAAAAATATGATGACCTTTTTTGGGGTGACTTTTTTACGATCGGAGTACAAGATCACCAATGGTCGAATGGACAGCATTGGAATTGACGAAAACAATTGTCCGGTCATTTTTGAATATAAGCGGAGTATCAATGAAAATGTGATCAACCAGGGCCTGTTCTATTTGGATTGGCTGCTAGATCATAAGGCAGATTTCAAGCTGTTGGTTATGGAGGAACTGGGGTTGGAAAAAGCAGAGCAGATTGATTGGAGTATGCCCTGCGTAATTTGTATTGCCAGCGATTTTACAAAATTTGATGAGCACGCTGTAAATCAGATGCAACGGAACATCAAGCTGGTGAAGTATAGAAAATACGGCGACGAACTGATTGCCTTCGAGTTCTTAAACACACCTCAGGTACAGCCTGCTGTGGAAGAAATGGCGACACCGGTGAAAAAGGTAAAAGGGGATAAGTCGTTTCAAAAACACTTGGAGGAAACAAGAGAGCAGATCAGGACGCTGTATTTGTCCATTCATGACTACATTCTGTCGCTAGGTGACGATGTTGCAGAAAACCAGCTTAAGCTCTATGTGGCGTTCAAAAAGGTTAGAAATATTGCCTGTGTGGAAGTGTATCAGAACAATATTTTGATACATCTGCGTTTGAATCCGGACACAGTGGAATTGAAACCGGGGAAAATTGAGGATGTCCGGGACAAGGGGCACTGGGGTACTGGAGACCTTCGACTTATTATCAAGAACGGAGATGATTTTGAAAACGTAAAGCCACTGATCGACCGTGCCTATTTTGAGAACTGAAAAGCAGCAGCATGGATAAGAAGTCCATGCTGCTGTTGATTTATCTTAAGAGATCTCGTTATATGGGCAGCCACTCTCTTGACAACCTGATATTTTGATGATATTATTTTGACATCAAAAAGAGAGCTGGAGGTGCTCTTATGGAAGAGAAGATTTTAACCGGCAAGAAAAAGGGTATGCCTATGCTGCTGCTCATTCTGGCTCTGTATGTGCTGGCGGTCATCGGCATCGTGTGGGCCGCCGTTCAGGATGGGGCAGGAGACATGGATGGGATCACGGTGGTCATTCTGGTTGTGAGCATCGTCTGGGCGTCCCTGGGCTGGATCTTCTTGTGCGGCCTGAAGGTGCTCAAGCCCCAGGAGGCCCTGGTGCTCACCCTGTTCGGCAAGTACATCGGCACTCTGAAGGGGGAGGGCTTCTACTACGTCAACCCCTTCTGCTCCGGGGTGAACCCGGCGGCCCAGACCAGGCTGAACCAGAGCGGCGACGTGGATGGCGGCAGCAAGGCGGAGAAGAAGGCGGAGGCCCAGGCGGGCGGCAAGAAGATCTCCCTCAAGATCATGACCCTGAACAACAACCGCCAGAAAATCAACGACTGCCTGGGCAACCCGGTGGAGATCGGTATCGCCGTCATGTGGCGGGTGGTGGACACCGCCAAGGCGGTGTTCGACGTGGACAACTACAAGGAATACCTGTCCCTCCAGTGTGACAGCGCCCTGCGGAACATTGTGCGTATCTACCCCTATGACGTGGCCCCCAACGTGGACACCACCGGCGACGGCATTGCCGACGAGGGCAGCCTGCGGGGCTCCAGCGAGGTGGTGGCCTCCCGCATCAAGGACGAGATCCAGAGCAAGGTGGCTCAGGCCGGGCTGGAAATCATCGAGGCCCGCATTACCTACCTGGCCTATGCCCCCGAGATCGCCGCGGTGATGCTCCAGCGGCAGCAGGCATCCGCCATCATCGATGCCCGGAAGATGATTGTGGACGGGGCGGTCGGCATGGTAGAGATGGCCCTGGAGCGGCTCAGCGAGAAGCAGGTGGTGGAACTGGACGAGGAGCGGAAGGCAGCCATGGTGTCCAACCTGCTGGTGGTACTTTGCGGCAACCGGGACGCCCAGCCGGTGGTCAACTCCGGCAGCCTGTACTGATATGGCGGGCGATGGTAAGAAGCAGGTGCCCCTGCGCCTGTCCCCCAAGCTGTATGCAGCCATTGCGGCCTGGGCAGAGGACGACTTCCGCTCGGTGAACGGACAGATCGAGTATCTGCTCACTGAGTGCGTCCGGCAGCGGAAAAAGAACGGCAAATATGTATCCGATGAGATCGATGTGCCGCCGGAACTGGATATCCAATGAAAAAAGACGTGCTGCCAGGGCAGCACGTCTTTTTTTTGATTGGTTCAGGCCTCGGCGGAGCCCAGACGGATTTCCGGCATCAGCTCTTTGCTGATGATGGAGAGCATCTCCTCCAGTTTGGCACATTCAGCGGGGGTGAACCGCTCCCGCATCCGCTCGGTAACTACGTGTACATAGTCGTTGCTGATGTTGTAATACTCCTTGTACTTTTGGGTTACCTGCAGGTGGTACTCTCGCTTGTCATGCTCCGACTGGATCTTCTGGACATAGCCCTTGCGGATGAGACTGTTGATCTTATAAGCCGCATTGGGCGGGGAAATACGCATAAAGGAGGCAAACTCGTTGATGGTGGGGGACCCCAGGGCCTGGATGGTCTCCATAGCGAAGGTCTCCACCGTGGTCAGGCTGGCCTCCCGGTTCTGGAACCGCTCGAAGATCTCCTGATAAAAGTGAAGTTTAAATTTCGTATACACTATCTCAAATTTCTCTTCCAGCATACCCGTGCCTCCGCATTTTTGATCTTATTCTTATTATAACAAACGGCGGAGGGGAGGGCAATCAGGAATCCTTACCCAGGGCAAAAGTGAGCTCCGCCGTGGCCGCCACCTGTCCGTTGACGGTGGCCTTGGCCTCCCCGATGCCCACCGGCCCTTTCTGCTTGGTGAGGGTACATTCCAGCTCCAGCACGTCGCCGGGGGTCACCTGGCGGCGGAACCGGGCGTTCTTGATGCCGCCGAAGAAGGCGATCTTGCCCCGGTTCTCCGGCAGGGACAGCAGGGCCACCGCGCCTACCTGGGCCAGGGCCTCCAGAATGAGGACGCCGGGCATGACGTGGTACTGGGGAAAGTGGCCCTGGAAGAAGGGCTCGTTGACGCTGACGCACTTGATGCCCTTGGCCCACTTGCCCGCCTCGCCGTCCACGATGCGGTCCACCAGGGCGAAGGGGTAACGGTGGGGCAGGATCTCAGCGATCTGATTGGAGTTGAGTTCCATGGCTTAACCCTCCCACTTCTTGAACAGCACGCAGGCGTTGTGACCGCCGAAGCCCAGGGAGTTGGACAGGGCGTACTGTACGTCGGCATTCCGGCCCTGGTTGGGCACATAGTCCAGGTCGCAGGCCGGGTCGGCCTCCTGATAGTGGATGGTGGCGGGCAGATATCCGTCCTTCAGGGTGAGGGCGGAGAAGATGGCCTCCACCGCACCGGCGGCCCCCAGCATATGGCCGGTCATGGACTTGGTGGAGCTGACTGCCAGTTTGTAGGCGTGGTCGCCGAACACCGTCTTGATGGCGTCGGTCTCGCCGGAGTCGTTCAGGGGGGTGGAGGTGCCGTGGGCGTTGATGTAGCCCACCTGCTCGGGGGCCACGCCGCCGTCGGCCAAAGCCAGGGCCATAGCCCGGGCGCCGCCCTCCCCGTGGGGGGCGGGGGCGGTCATGTGGTAGGCGTCGCAGGTGGCGCCGTAGCCCACCACCTCGGCGTACACCTTGGCCCCACGGGCCTTGGCGTGTTCGTACTCCTCCAGCACCAGGATGCCGGCGCCCTCGCCCATCACAAAGCCGGAACGCTGGGCGTCAAAGGGGATGGAGGCCCGGTTGGGGTCGTCCCCCACATGGAGGGCCCGCATGGTGGTGAAGCCGCCGATGGACAGGGGGGTGATGGCGGACTCGGCGCCGCCGCACAGCATCACCTCGGCATAGCCGTCCCGGATGTGGCGGAAGGCGTCGCCCACGGCGTTGGAGCCGCCGGCGCAGGCGGTGACGGGGCAGGTACACATACCCTGGAAGCCGAAGGCGATGGCAATGAGACCGGCCCCCATGTTGGCGATGGCGGAAGGGATGTAGAAGGGGGAGGCGCGGTCAAAGCCCTTCTCGGAGCAGCGGGTCTGCTCAGACTCGGTAACCCCGATGCCGCCGATGCCGCTGGAGACGATGACGCCGCAGCGGGTGCGGTCGATGGACTCCAGATCCAGACCGCTGTCGGCCACCGCCTCCTTGGCGGAGGCCATAGCCAGCTGGGAGTAGCGGGCCATGTGGCGTACTTCCTTCTTATCCAGCACGGAAGTGGGGTCCCAGTCCTTTACCTCGGCGGCCAGATGGACCTTCTGGGGGGCGGCGTCGTACTGGGTGATGGGGGCGATGCCGCACACGCCGTTGCGGACGGCCTGCCAGGTGTCGGCCACGTTGTGGCCCAGGGGATTCACGGTCCCCATGCCGGTAATGACGACTCTGCGTTTTTCCATAGTTGATCTTGTTCCTCCTCACATACCCATGCCGCCGTCGACGGAAAGGACCTGTCCGGTGATGTAGGCCGCCTCATCGGAGGCAAGGAAGGCCACGGCGGCAGCCACGTCCTCGGGGGTGCCGGCCCGGCCGGCGGGGATGGTGGACAGCATGGCCTCCCGGGCGGCCTCGGGAAGGGCAGCGGTCATGTCGGTGGCGATGTAGCCGGGGGCCACCGCGTTGACGGTGATCCCACGTCCGCCCAGCTCCTTGGCCAGGGACTTGGTCATGCCGATGACCCCCGCCTTGCTGGCGCAGTAGTTGATCTGGCCCGGATTGCCCCGGAGGGCCACCACCGAGCTGAGGTTGATGATGCGGCCCCAGCGGGCCTTCATCATGGGTCGGGCGGCGGCCTTCATGCACAGGAAGGCCCCCTTCAGGTTGGTCTCGATGACCGCGTCGAAGTCCTCCTCCTTCAGCATCATGGCCAGATTGTCCCGGGTGATGCCGGCGTTGTTCACCAGGATGTGGAGGCCGCCCAGCTCTTTTACGGCGGTGTCCATCATGGCCTTCACGGCGGCGGGGTCGGCCACGCTGCCCTGAACGGCACGGGCTTCCACACCCAGCTCCTTGAGGGCAACCAGAGTTTCCTCGGCGGCGGCGGTGTTGCCGGCGTAGGAGAACACCACGTTGGCGCCCCGGCGGGCCAGCTCCAGGCAGATAGCCTTGCCAATACCCCGGCTGCCGCCGGTGACCACGGCGATTTTTCCATTCATGCTCATACAGTTATCCTTTCAAAGCGGCGGAGAGGGCCTCGATGTCGGCGCAGGTCTCCACAGCGTAGGTCTTGATGGAGGGAGCGGTCTTTTTCACAAAGCCGCTGAGGGCCTTGCCCGGGCCGATCTCCACGATGGTGTCCACACCCAGCGCCTCCAGACGGCGGATGGTGTCCTCCATGTAGACGGAGGACTGGACCTGCTTCTCCAGCAGAGCGGGGATGGTGTCGTTTTCGCCCATCTCATGGCCCAGGCAGTTGAAGAGTACCGGGAAGGCCATCTGGCCAAAAGTAACGCTCTGGAACTTCTCCCGCAGGGCGTCGCCGGCGGGGCGGAGCAGAGAGGTGTGGAAGGGGCCGCTGACCTTCAGAGGGAGACAGCGCTTGGCGCCCAGCTCCTTGGCAATGGAAGCGGCCTTGTTCACCGCCTCCTGGGCACCGCCGATGACCAGTTGGCCGGGGCAGTTGTAGTTGGCGATCTCCACCACGCCCGCGTCGGCGGCCTGATCGCAGGCCTGCTGCAGCTTCTCACGGTCCAGACCCAGTACGGCGGTCATGCCGCAGGGGATACCGGCAGCGGCGGAGGCCATGGCCTTGCCACGGAAAGCGGCCAGGGAGATGGCCTGGGCGGGGGTAAACACCCCGGCGGCCTGGAGGGCGGAATACTCGCCCAGGCTGAGACCGGCGGCGTAGTCGGGCCGGATGCCCATCTCATACAGGATGGCGGTCATACCGGCGGCAAAGGCCACCATGCAGGGCTGGGTATACTCGGTCTGGTTCAGCACCCCGTCGGGGTCGGTGAAGGAGACGGTTTTCAGGTCAAAGTCCACATCGGCGCTGTCCAGCACGGCTTTGAATACAGGGTAGGCCTCATAGAGGTCGGCCCCCATGCCGGGGTGCTGGCTGCCCTGTCCGGCGTACAGAAACGCGAGGCTCATACGTTCAGTCCTTTCACAACGGCCTGGCAGCCGCTCATCATTTCCTCAAAGATGGTCCGCAGGGGACGGACCTCCTTTACCATACCGGCCACCTGACCGGCCATAAAGCTGCCGGTGTCCAGGTCACCGTCGAACACCGCCCGGCGGAGGGAGCCCAGGGTCAGCTTCTCCATCTCCTCCAGAGGCAGGTTCTGCTTCTCCATGCGCAGGTATTCCCGGGCCATCTTGTTCTTCAGCACCCGGACGGGGGCGCCGCCGGTGCGGCCGGTGACGGTGGTATCGTTGGCCCTGGCCTTTACCACGGCCTGCTTGTAGTTCTCGTGGATGGGGCACTCCTCACTGGCCAGCAGGCAGGTGCCGATCTGCACGCCGCAGGCCCCCAGGGCGAAGGCGGCGGCCATCTGGCGGCCGTCGGCGATGCCGCCGGCGGCAATGACGGGTACGCTCACCGCATCCACCACCTGGGGCACCAGGGCCATGGTGGTCATCTCGCCCACATGGCCGCCGCTCTCGGTGCCCTCGGCGATGATGCCGTCAATGCCGTACCGCTCCAGCCGCTTGGCCAGGATGGGGGCGGCCACCACGGGGAACACCTTGATGCCCGCCGCCTTCCAGGCGGGGACGTACTTGCCGGGGTTGCCGGCGCCGGTGGTCACCACCTGGACGCCCTCCTCCACCACCACGCGGGCCAGGTCCTCGATGTGAGGATTCATCAGCATCAGATTGACGCCGAAGGGCTTATTGGTGGCAGCACGGGCGGCCTGGATCTCACAACGCAGGGCGTCGGCGTCCATGCCGCCGGAGCCGATGAGGCCCAGCGCGCCGGCATTGGACACGGCGGCGGCAAAAGCACCAGTGGCCACGTTGGCCATGCCGCCCTGGATAATGGGGAATTCGATCCCCAGAAGTTCATTCAATTTCATAATATACTCCTTATGAGCCTTCCCCTGGGGGAAGGTGGCTGGCCGAAGGCCAGACGGATGAGGGAAGCGGTATGTATGATGGCGGACGGCCATAAAGGCCGCCCCTACGGGGTAGCGACTTTGCGTAGGGGCAACCCTTGTGGTCGCCCGTTTTTTTACGCCAGTTCCAGCAGTGCGCCCGCCCAGGTCAGGCCGCCGCCGAAGCCCACGCACAGGGCCTTCTGGCCGGAGGTCAGCTGACCGGAGGTGACCAGCTCATCCAGCAGCAGGGGTACGCTGGCGGCGGAGGTGTTGCCGGTGCGGGCGATGTTGCCGGTACATTTGGCGGGGTCCACTCCCAGCTTCTTCACCGCAAAGTCAATGATGCGCTGGTTGGCCTGGTGGAACACGAAGCGGTCCACGTCCTCCAGGGTGAGGCCAGCCTTTTTGAGCACCTCTTTGGCGCAGCGGGGCAGGGCCTCTACCGCGAAGCGGAACACCGCCTTGCCGTCCATATGGATGTAGGAGGGATCGGCGCTGTTGGCCCCGGGGACGTACAGGGCTTCCTGATTGCCCCGGCAGCCCAGCACTCCGCAGAGGGAAGGATAGTCCGCCCGCCACTCAACCACAGCGGCGCCGGCGCCGTCTCCGAAGAGGACGCAGGTGGAGCGGTCGGTGAAGTCGGTGATGCGGCTGAGGGCCTCCACCCCCACCACAAGGCCGTACTTCCGTTCCGCGGCGGCCAACAGGCATTCCGCTGTATGGAGGCCGTACACGAAGCCGGAGCAGGCGGCGTTCAGGTCAAAGCACACCGTATCTTCCGGGAAGCCCAGATCCCGCTGGAGGATGCAGGCGGCGGCGGGGGTGAGATAGTCCTGGGACAGGGTGGCCACAATGCATACCCCGATCTGCTCCGGGGCGATGCCGGAGCGCTCCAGGGCCTGTTTGGCGGCGGCCAGACACAGGGTGGTGTGGCTCTCCCCCTCGGTGCAGTGGTAGCGGCTGCGGATACCGGTGCGAGTGGCGATCCACTCGTCGTTGGTGTCCACGATCTTGGACATATCGTCGTTGGTCACCGCCCGGCGGGGCAGGGCGGAGCCGGTGCTCAGCAGTTTGATTCCGTTCATGGGCGCTCCTTTCTCAGGGCCTTGCTGCCCATTAAGCGGAATTTTTTGTAGCGCTGGGTGGCCAGAGCCTGACCGTTCAGCTTGTTCAGTGCCGCCAGCTCCTTGGCCAGGACGGCGTCCAGGGAGCGGCAGACGGCATGGAGGTCGGTATGGGCTCCCTGGGTGGGCTCGGGGATCACGGCGTCGATGACGCCCAGCTCCAGCAGGTCGGCGGCGGTGAGCTTCATCACGTCGCAGGCCTCGTCGCTGCGGGAGGAATCTTTCCACAGGATGGCGGCAAAGCCCTCGGGGGAGAGGACGGAGTAGACGGCATTTTCCAGCATGAGTACCTTGTTGCCCACACCCAGAGCCAATGCGCCGCCGCTGCCCCCCTCGCCGGTGACCACCGAGATCACCGGGACGGTGAGGGCGGAGGAGAGAGCCAGAGTACGGGCGATGGCCTCCCCCTGACCCCGGGCCTCGGCCTCCAGGCCGGGGTAGGCGCCGGGGGTGTCGATGAAGGTGATGACGGGACGGCGGAACTTCTCCGCCTGCTCCATCAGCCGCTGGGCCTTGCGGTAGCCCTCGGGGGAGGGCATGCCGAAGTGATAGGCCAGGTGTTCCTCCAGGGTGCGGCCCTTTCGGTGGCCGATCACGGTGACCGGCTGGCCGTGGAAGAGGGCCACGCCGCCCAGGATACTGCCGTCGTCGGAACAGAGCCGGTCTCCCCGCTGCTCAAAGAAGTCAGTGAAGAGGGCGGCGATGAAGTCGGCAGTACCCGGCCGGTCCTGATGGCGGGCCAGGGCCACCCGCTGAGCGGGAGTCAGGTTATTTGCCACGGTCGTTCCCTCCTTTCCCGTGCAGTTTCAGCAGCTGAATCAGGGTGTCCCGCAGTTGGGTCCGGGGGACGATGGCGTCCAGAAAGCCGTGTTCCAGCAGGTACTCGGCGCTCTGGAAACCCTCGGGCAGCTTCTCGCCGATGGTCTGTTCGATGACCCGGGGGCCGGCAAAGCCGATGAGGGCACCGGGCTCGGCCAGCATGATGTCGCCCAGGCTGGCAAAGCTGGCGGTGACCCCGCCGGTGGTGGGGTGGGTAAGCACCGAGATGTACAGCCCGCCCTTGCGGGAGAACCGCTCCAGAGCGGCGGAGGTCTTGGCCATCTGCATCAGGGACAGAATGCCCTCCTGCATCCGGGCTCCGCCGCTGGCGGAGAAAAGGATGAGGGGCAGCTTATATTTTTCGGCGTACTCCACCAGCCGGGTGACCTTCTCGCCCAGGGCGGCGCTCATGCTGCCCATGAAGAACCGGCTGTCCAGAGCACCAATGGCCACTTTCTGGCCATTGATACGGCCGGTGGCGGCCACCACGCCCTCGTTCATGCCGGTGCGGCGGCGGGCGCCCTCCAGCTTGGCGGCGTAGCCGGGGAAGGACAGAGGATCGTTGGAGGACAGATTGGCGTCCAGCTCCCGGAAGGTACCCTTGTCCAGCACCAGGCTGAGGCGATAATAGGCCCCGATAGGATAGTGGTGGCCGCACAGGGGGCAGACGTACCGGGCAGTCACCAGATCCTTGCGGCGGAAGGTGCCGCCGCAGGCGGGACAGGTCTCCTCGGTATGGGCGGGGGCGGGGGAACTGCCCCGGAGGGCCTTCAGGGAGAGCAGCTTCTGACGCCGCTGGGCAAAGACGTTGCTCATGCCTTAGGTTCCTCCTCTCCGCTGCGGCTCCAGGCCAGCAGGGTGTCCATGTTGGCCTCCAGGTAGCCGGTGTTATAGTTGCCCCGGATGAAGTCGGGGTGGTGCATGATCTGATGGAGCAGATCGGTGTTGTTGGCGGGGCCCTCGATAATGAGCTCCTCCAAAGCCCGGCGCATCCGGCGGATGGCATCCAGCCGGGTGGGGGCGTGAACAATGAGCTTTGCCATCAGGGAGTCGTAGTAGGGGGGCAGGGTATAGCCGGTGTACAGGCCGGTGTCCACACGTACCCCGCAGCCGCCGGGCAGGTGTACGAAATCGATCTTGCCCGGGCAGGGGCGGAAGTCGTTGGCCGGGTCCTCGGCGTTGATGCGGCACTCGATGGCGTGGCCGTTGAGGGCGACCTCCTCCTGGGTGCGGGACAGGGGGAGACCGGCGGCAATACGGATCTGCTCCCGCACCAGGTCCATGCCGGTAACCAGCTCGGTGACCGGGTGCTCCACCTGGATGCGGGTATTCATCTCAATGAAGTAGAAGTTGCCCTCCGGATCCAGTACGAACTCAATGGTGCCGGCGTTCTCATAGTGGGCGGCCTTGGCGGCGGCCACGGCGGCGGCACCCATGCGCTCCCGCAGCTCGGGAGTGAGGGCCTTGGAGGGGGACTCCTCCAGCAGCTTCTGGTTGCGCCGCTGGATGGAGCAGTCCCGGTCCCCAAGCTGGATCACATGGCCCTGGGAATCGGCCAGGATCTGGAACTCGATGTGCCGGGGGTTAAGGATCAGCTTCTCCAGGTACATCTCTCCACTGCCGAAGCAGGCCACTGACTCGCTGCGGGCCTCCTCAAAGAGGGGGATCAGCTGGTCGGGCTCAAACACCCGGCGCATACCACGGCCGCCGCCGCCGGCGGCAGCTTTGATGAGCACAGGGTAGCCGATGGAGTCGGCCAGGGCTTTGGCCTCCTCGGCGGTGTCCACTGCTCCGTCGGAGCCGGGGACCACCGGCACACCGGCGGCCACCATCAGCTTGCGGGCGGCGGCCTTGTTGCCCATGGCCCGGATCACATCGCCGGAGGGGCCGATGAAGGCAATGCCCGCCTGGGCACAGGCGTCGGCGAAATCGGCGTTTTCCGACAGGAAGCCGTAGCCGGGGTGGATGGCGTCGCACCCGGTGGCCTGAGCCACGGTGAGGATGGCGTCCACATTTAAGTAGCTGTCCGCCGAGCGGGCGGGGCCGATGCAGTAGGCCCGCTCCGCCAGCTGGACATGAAGAGCCTCCGAATCGGCCTGGGAGTAGACCACCACAGGCTCGATGTCCAGCTCCCGGCAGGCCCGGAACACCCGGACGGCGATCTCGCCCCGGTTGGCGATCAAAATACGCTTGAACATGGAATCACCCTTCCCGGTAACGAATGAGGGGGTCCCCAAAGGACACCAGAGCCCCGTCCTCCTGAAGAATGGCCTCGATGGTGCAGTCGCAGGGGGCGTGGACCTCATTCATCATCTTCATGGCCTCCATGAGGCAGACGGTCTGGCCCTTCTTCACCTTGTCGCCCACCTTGACGAAGGGCTCGGCGTCGGGGGCGGAGGCGGCATAGAAGGTGCCCACCAGGGGGGCGGTGATGCAGGGACCATCGGGCTGAGCCGCCGGGGTGAGCGCAGCAGCGGCAGGTGCGGGTGCGCCCACGGGAGCGGCGGGAACGGCAGCGCTGCCGCCTTTGCCCAGCTCCAGGGTAAAGTCCTTGGTATTCAGCTTGAAGGTGGTGATGCCGCTCTGGTCAAAGCGGGCCATCAGCTCAAAAATCTCTTGGTTGGTCATAGCGGCTCCTTTCGGAAAAAAGGCATCGGTTTGCACCGATGCCCGTTTTCTTCCTCTTACTCAGCGTGATCCTCGATGTACTTCATCAGGTCGCCCACGGTCTTCATGTTGGGCAGGTCCTCGTCGGCGATGGTCACGCCGAAGGCCTCCTCCAGAGCCATGGACAGCTCCACGGCAGCCAGGGAATCGGCCTCCAGGTCCTCGGCCAGGCGGGCGTCGGGGGTCACCTTGTCGGCGTCGCAGCTCAGGGTCTCCACAATGATATCCTTAATCTTCTCGAAATCCATGGTAATGCTCCTCACAAAACAATTCAAAAATTTTAGTTAAATCATTTTACTTAAAAATTTTTAAATAAAATAATTTAAGCATATTTTAGCAGGCGGAAGTGATTTGTCAAGACTTTTTTTGGAAACTCCAGAGGATAATCTTCAGAACTGTTCAAATTCACGAAAAAAGCGCAAAAAAAGCGCCCTGCGATTGGATCGCAGGGCGGGGGTTGGGGGTAAGTAGCCGCCCTGAAGGGGGCGGCGTGGGGCTCAGCAGCAGCGACAGCAGCCGCAGCCGCAGGAGGTGTCCTCCTCCTCCTGATCGGAAGCCCACAGGAAAGCCGGGATGGTGAGATAGACCTGACGGCCGCCGGCGGTGCCGGACAGGTCGGACAGGGTCAGGCCGGAGAACAGGTCACTGGAAGTGGTCCTGTTGTTCTCAGAGGCGCCGCAGCAGCAGCGGCAGCAGCGATTCCGGTTGTTGCAACACATGATGAAGTACCCCCAATCAAAATCGTGACGGGCCTTTGCCCCCCACAGCCCAGTATACGCAGGGTGGGGACGGGAGGTACCGAAAAAGAAAAAAGCGAGACAACCGAAGTTGTCTCGCTTTGGCAGCGGGAGAAGGATTCGAACCCTCACATACAGAGTCAGAGTCTGCTGTGCTACCCTTACACAATCCCGCTATTTGTTTGCCGCTCTCGTGAGCGCAGGTGTTATTATAGCAAACTACAGAGAAATGTCAAGAGGAAAAATGAAAAAAATAAAAAATTGTGGGCCGGACATTCCGGCCCACGAAAAAGGGGTCAATGACGGTTGGGATCACCGGTCTTATCCTGGGGCTGCTCCTGCTTCTTGCTCTGGGGATGCTTGCAGTCCTGGGGAGCGGGATTCTGGTTTCTGGACTTCTTCTGCTCGTTATGCTGGTTCTGCATGGTGCTCACCTCGCTTTCACCGTTCCTAGCTTGCCCCGGTGTTTCCTGATTTATACAAAAACTTTCTCATTTCAGGGATACCAACGGGCAACAAAGTATGGTATAATAACACGACAGAAGCTACTATATTTTGCCTGGGCCTGGCCTGGAGCTGTGTTTCAAAGGAGGGCTGCCGCTGTGAGATGTCCGTTTTGTTCTCACCCGGAGAGCAAGGTTGTGGACTCCCGTCCATCCGACGAAGGGTCCAGCATCCGCCGCCGCCGGGAATGTCTGGCCTGCCATAAGCGTTTTACCACTTATGAGACCATGGAGAGTCTGCCCCTGATGGTAATTAAAAAGGACGGCAGCCGTCAGACCTTTGACAAGACCAAGCTGCTCAACGGCATGATCCGGGCCTGTGAAAAACGGCCGGTGGCTTTTGCCACCCTGGAAGATATGGCCAATGAGATTGAACAGGTCCTGCAAAACGACATGGACCGGGAGATTCCCTCCGCCCGTATTGGCGAATTGGTGATGGAACGGCTGAAAAAGGTGGATGAGGTGGCCTATGTCCGTTTCGCTTCGGTCTACCGTCAGTTTAAGGACATCAGCACCTTTATGGAGGAACTGAACAAGCTTCTGGCGGAGAAGTAAGAGAGATTGCAGGGGGGCGCGGCAGATGCGCCCCCCTTTCGTTTAAAAGACATTTTTTAAGGTGAACTGTTCCGCCTCACTGAGCAGTTCGATCTGGGTGACCAGCCGGGCGTTGGCGGCGGCGTATTCGCCGTATTCCTGGCTCTCCAGCAGGGCCAGGGTTTCCTGGAAGCCGGCGTAGATCTGGTCGGTGTCGGCGTGGCGGAGCAGGACGTGGAGATACACATCCCGCTCCCGCCAGGTTTGCAGGGCCTCTTCCGTCAGGGAACGGGCCTCCTCCCAGCGGTCGGCCCGGGCCAGAGTCTGAGCCTCATCCAGAGCGTCGGACAGACCCTGGGTAAAGCCCCGCAGGGACCAGGTATGGAGCAGGGTGCCGCACAGCAGGGCAGCCAGCAGTGCCAGGGCGATCCACAGCCGCTTCACCGGACCGCCTCCTTTTCAATGACGCAGACCTTGTTGGTCTCATCCACTGTCAGCAGGAACACGTCCTGAATATGGTTGATGTGGTGCTCCTTCAGCTGTTTGTCCAGCCATGTCTCGTCCAGGCCCCGGCGATGGAGGGCCCGGCTCATAAGCCGGCCATCGTTGATGAGTACCACTGGCAGCCCCGGCTCCGGCAGATGGAGGGACAGATCCTGGGCGGTGGGGGGCTTCTGAGCGGCAAAGGGGAGAACGGATAGCTGGCCGTTGGTCTCCAGAATGGCATACTTGACGGTGGAAAGGTCGGTAACCCCCTTCATCCGCAGTTCCTCCATCAGTTCATCCAAAGTGAAGCGGTTGCGCTTCATCTCGCCCTGGCGCAGTTTCCCGTTTTCCACGATGATGCTGGGACGGCCGCAGAGAACCGCCCGGAATTTGACGCTCTTCATGGTGAGCACCGACAGGGCCATGGTGATGCACAGCAGGGTAAGGATAGGGATCAGGCCGGTGAGCAGGGGGATGCCGAAATCCTGCATGGGAACGGCAGCCAGATCGGCGATGAGCAGGGCCAACACCAGCTCGGAGGGCTCCAGCTCACCCACCTGCCGCTTGCCCATCAGCCGGATACCGGCGATAATAAAGATATAAAGGATAATTGTACGCAAAAAAGCGATGACCATGAGACGACCTCCCGGGATCACGATACTCTCAGTATGGCCGGGATGGCAGCAGATATACAAAAGGAGGGAACCGATGAAAAAAAGAACAGCGGCGTTGCTGACCGCAGGGAGTGCAACTGCCGGTATCCTGCTGGCAGCCTTGGATGTCCGCTTGGCGGTGCGGCACTATACAGTGGAAAGTGAAAAGGTGGATGGTCCCATTCGTCTGGCAGTACTTACCGACCTTCACGCCTGCCGGTACGGGAAAAACCAGGAACAGTTGGTGGCAGCGGTGGCCGCACAGAAACCGGATCTGGTGGTCATGTGCGGCGATATTGTGGATGATGAGCCCCGGATGGAGGAGTGGCGTGCCCTGCTCACGGTAAAAAGGCTGGCCGACCGCTGGCCGGTATATTACGCCTCGGGCAATCACGAGCACCGCACCGGGCGGCTGGCTGTGGTCAAAGAACTGCTGACAGCCTGCGGTGCGGTGGTGCTGGACGGCAAATGTGTCTGCGCCGCTGCCGGGGCACAGATGGTGCAGATCGGCGGCATTGACGACCCGGAGACGGGAGAGGAGAACTGGCAGGACCAGCTGACCGCCGCCAGCGGTGATCTGGACGGCAGTCACTTCTCTATTTTGCTGACCCATCGGCCCGAGCGGGTGAGCGACTACGCCGGCAGCGGATTTGATCTGGTACTGGCCGGTCACGCCCATGGGGGTCAATGGCGGCTGCCCGGCCTCATTAACGGGGTACTGGCCCCCAATCAGGGAATGTTCCCCACCTATGCCGGCGGGCGCTATGAGATCGGCGGCGCCACCCTCATTGTCAGCCGGGGACTGGCCCGGGAGAGCACCCGGGTGCCCCGTCTGTTCAACCGGCCGGAGCTGGTGGTGGTGGACATAGAACCACCAAAATAATTATTAGGTCAAATATAGATTTTTGAGACATTCGGGGCGCATTGACCGTGAAAAACGGGGGATGCGCTCCGACTTTTTGTCCAAAATTACGATTTTGAAAAAGAAGGGAAAAAGGGAGTTGCCGGAGGCGGATATTTAGAGTACAATCGAACAAATACCATGGAAAGAAAGGCGTGATGCAGGAGATGAAGGCGACCTTGATTCTGGAGAACGGCGCCATGTTCCAGGGCGTCAGCATGGGCTCCCCCGCAGACCGGGTGTGCGAAATGGTGTTCAACACCTCCATGACCGGCTACCAGGAGATCCTGACCGATCCCTCCTATGCGGGACAGGGAATCGTGATGAGCTATCCCCTCATTGGCAATTACGGCGTAAACCACGAGGATAATGAGTCCTCCCGGCCCTGGGCTGAGGCATTTATTGTGCGGCATCTGGCCCGGCGGGGCAGCAATTTCCGCTGCGAGGGTGAGCTGGACGCCTATCTGAAACAATATGACATTACCGGGATCGAAGGCGTGGATACCCGGGCTTTAACCAGAATACTCCGCAGTCAGGGGACCATGAATGGTATGATCACCTGTGCGGAGCATTTTCATGTAGAGGAGTGCCTGGAGAAGATCCATGCCTATCGGGTGGAGGGCACCGTGGAAAAGGTGACCCGGAAGGCGCCCCAGCTCTATCCTGCTCTGGGCGAGCAGAAGCTGCGGGTGGCCCTGATGGACTACGGCGTGAAAGAGAATATGATCCGCTGCCTCCAGAAGCGGGGCTGCCAGGTCACCGTCTATCCTGCCCACACCCCGGCGGAAACCATCCTCACCGGCGGCTATGACGGCGTCATGCTGTCCAACGGCCCCGGCGACCCGGCGGACAATGTGGACATTATTAAAGAGGTACGCAAACTCTACGACTCCAGCCTGCCCCTCTTTGCCGTCTGCCTGGGCCACCAGCTGCTGGCTCTGGCCACCGGCGCCGAGACCCGGAAGATGCGCTTTGGCCACCGGGGCGGCAACCACCCGGTGAAGGATCTGGCCGCCGGACGGGCCTTTATCACCAGCCAGAACCACGGCTATGTGGTCACTGCCGAGAGCGTGGACCCCGCTGTGGCGGAGATCTCTCACGTCAACGTCAACGAGGGCAGTGTGGAGGGCCTGCGCTATAAGCGTCCCAACTGCTTCACCGTCCAGTTCCACCCCGAGGCCTCCCCCGGCCCCATGGACACCGAATATCTCTTTGACCGCTTTGTGGACAGCATGAAGGGAGGCGACCGGTAATGCCCAAGAATCCGAATATTAAGAAGGTACTGGTGCTGGGCTCCGGCCCCATCGTCATCGGCCAGGCCGCCGAGTTCGACTACGCAGGCACCCAGGCCTGCCGCGCTCTGAAGGAAGAGGGCGTGGAGGTGGTGCTGGTCAACTCCAACCCTGCCACCATCATGACCGACAAGGACATTGCTGATCATGTGTATATTGAACCCCTGAACATCGCCAGCGTAGAGCAGGTGATCCAGAAGGAGCGCCCCGACTCCATCCTGCCCACCCTGGGCGGCCAGACCGGCCTGAACCTGGCTATGAACCTCCACGAGCAGGGCATCCTGCAGCAGTACGGCGTCAAGCTGCTGGGCACCAGCCCTGAGTCCATCCGCAAGGCGGAGGATCGCCAGGGCTTCAAGGACGCCATGGAGGCCATTGGCCAGCCCTGCGTCACCTCCGACGTGGTGGAGAGTGTGGAGGATGCTGTGGCCTTTGCCGGGTCCATCGGTTATCCCGTTATCGTCCGCCCCGCCTATACCCTGGGCGGCACCGGCGGCGGCATCGCCTACGACGAGATGTCCCTGCGGGAGATTGCCGACCGGGGCATCCATTTGAGCCGTGTGGGCCAGGTCCTCATCGAGCGCTGCATCTCCGGCTGGAAGGAGATCGAGTTCGAGGTCATGCGGGACTCGGCCGGCAACGTGATCCAGATCTGTTCCATGGAGAACGTGGACCCGGTGGGTGTCCACACCGGCGACTCCATCGTGGTGGCCCCTACCCAGACCCTGGCCAACCGGGAGTTCCAGATGCTCCGTAAGGCCTCCCTGGACATCATCTCCGCCCTGGAGATTGAGGGCGGCTGTAACGTGCAGCTGGCTCTGAATCCCGATTCCTTCGAGTACGCGGTCATTGAGGTCAACCCCCGCGTGAGCCGCTCCTCCGCCCTGGCCTCCAAGGCCACCGGCTATCCCATTGCTAAGGTGGCCGCCAAGATCGCCCTGGGCTACACCCTGGACGAGATCCCCAACGCGGTGACCGGCAAGACCACCGCCTGCTTTGAGCCCACCCTTGACTACTGCGTGCTGAAAATCCCCCGTCTGCCCTTCGACAAGTTCACCACCGCCAGCCGTACCCTGGGTACCCAGATGAAGGCCACCGGCGAGGTCATGGCCATCGGCAACTCCTTTGAGGGTGCCCTGATGAAGGCCATCCGTTCTCTGGAACTGCCTGTGAAGTCCCTGCGCCTGTCTGGCCTGGATCAGCTGTACACCGAAGAGATCGAGGAGCGGCTGGTAAATATCGACGACCAGCGCCTCTTCGTGGTGGCCGAGGCCCTGCGCCGGGGCTTCTCCCCCGAGAAGATCAACAAGATCACCAAGTACGACCTGTGGTTCCTGGACCGGCTCCAGAACATCGTGGACATGGAGGACAAACTGGACCACGGCCATCTGGATGCCGATACCCTGCGCATGGCCAAGGAGATGGGCTTCTCCGACGCCTGGATTGCCGCCCTGTCCGGCAAGGAGCGGGGAGAGATCAAGACCCTGCGGGAGTCCTACGGCATCCGTCCCGCCTTCAAGATGGTGGACACCTGCGCCGCCGAGTTTGAGGCTCAGACCCCCTATTACTACTCCACCTACGATGAGGAGAACGAGGCCGCCGAGGAGCTTCATCTGCCCCAGGTGGGCGAGCTGGCTCCCCACATTCCGGAGGCTCCCTGGCTGGCTGCTGTCACGCCTGAGGCCCACCGGCCTAGGCAGGACAAGAAGAAGGTGCTGGTGCTGGGCTCCGGCCCCATCCGCATCGGCCAGGGCATCGAGTTTGACTACTGCTCCGTCCACTCCGTCTGGGCCTTCAAGCGCCTGGGCTATGAGACCATTATCATCAACAACAACCCCGAGACTGTGTCCACCGACTTCGACGTGGCCGACAAGCTGTACTTTGAGCCTCTGACTCCCGAGGACGTGGAGGCCGTGGTGGAGCTGGAGAAGCCCTGGGGCGCCGTGGTGCAGTTCGGCGGCCAGACCGCCATCAAGCTGGCTCAGGCCCTCACCAACATGGGTGTGCCCATCCTGGGCACCTCCGCCGACGGCGTGGACGCCGCCGAGGACCGGGAGCGCTTTGACGAGATCCTCAACCAGTGCAAGATTCCCCGCGCCGCCGGTAAGACAGTGTTTACCACCGAGCAGGCTCTGGAGGCGGCCCACGAGGTGGGCTACCCCGTGCTGGTGCGCCCCTCCTATGTGCTGGGCGGCCAGGGCATGGAGATTGCCTACAACGACCGCAACATCACCGAGTTCATGCGCATCATCAACCAGGTGGAGCAGGAGCATCCCATCCTGGTGGATAAGTATCTGATGGGCCGTGAGGTGGAAGTGGACGGCGTGTTTGACGGGGAGGACTTGCTCATCCCCGGCATCATGGAGCACATCGAGCGGGCCGGCGTCCACTCCGGCGACTCCATCTCCGTCTATCCTCCCATCCATATCGAGGAGAAGCACAAGGAGACCATCTACCGCTATACCTACGACCTGTCCAAGGCTCTGGGTGTGGTGGGCCTGGTGAACATCCAGTTTGTCATCTACGACGACACCGTGTACGTCATCGAGGTCAACCCCCGCTCCTCCCGTACCATCCCCTATATCTCCAAGGTCACCGGCGTGCCCATCATCGACTTGGCCACTAAGGTTATGCTGGGGCAGAAGCTGAAAGACCTGGGCTACGGTACCGGCATCTACAAAGAGGCCGACTACTACGCTGTGAAAATGCCGGTGTTCTCCTTCGAGAAGCTCACCGACGTGGACACCGGCCTGGGTCCGGAGATGAAGTCCACCGGCGAGTGCCTGGGCATCGCCGAGAGCTATCCCCAGGCCCTGCTGAAGGCCTTCAAGGGGGCCAATATGAAGGTGCCCAAGAAGGGCGGGCGCATCATCGTCACCGTCAAGGACGAGGATAAGAGCGAGATCGTCCCCATCGTCAAAGGCTTTGAGGAGATGGGCATTGAAATCCTGGCCACCCGGGGGACCTGCGACTATCTGCGCGCCCATGGGGTGGAGTGCACCATGGTCAACAAGATCAAGGAGGGGTCGCCCAACATCGAGGACCTGATCCGCTCCGGCTCC
>NZ_CAJFGT010000027.1:0-13722 GCF_904377885.1 Flavonifractor sp. An112
CCATCCGCAAAAGTGTCAGGAGCTAAAATCTGCTTCTGGCACTTTTTTGTGGCTTTTTTGTGAATTTGATTAAAAAGTCCTTGACAACTCGTTTCGGGAGTGCCTGGATTATCTAAGCAAGGCATACTCAATATAACGAGAACACTGGAACCCCCTGGCATTGTATGCTATAATTAGTGTACCGTGCTAGGGGCTTTTCAGTAGAGAGGAGGATTTATGGCTGAAAAGCGTAAGGATAGCAAAGGGCGCATTTTAAGAGCTGGAGAGGGGCAACGTCCCAATTTGACTTACTATTATCGTTTCCGCCGCAACAGTAAAGAAAAATGGAGCTACATATATGCGCCTACGTTAAACGAGCTGAGAGAAAAGGAAGTTGAAGTACAACGTGACCTGCTAGATGGGATTGACTATATAGCTGGTGAGACAACGGTTTTAGCTTTGGTGGAGCGATACATTAATCTCCGGCGTGGATTAACGCAAAATTCCCAAAGAGCTTACGGTGCTGCCGTCAACCGCATTCGGCAAGATTCATTCGGACAGCTTAGAATTAAAGATGTGAAACGCTCAGAGGCAAAAACGTGGTTTGTCTCGCTCCATGACCAGGGCATGAAGCAAAATACCATCGGTGTAATACATAGTGTGCTGCGTCCTGCTTTTGAAATGGCTGTTGAGGATGATATGATTCGCAAAAATCCTTTTAAGTTCAAGTTGTCTGATGTGGTTCCCAAAGACGCAAATGTGAGAAACGCCTTGACAAAAGCACAACAGGAACGCTACCTAGAATTTGTTCGTGATGATGGTGGAAACTATTACAATGACATTGTGATTTTGCTGGGAACAGGATTGCGTGTAAGTGAGCTATACGGTCTCACCCTATCTGATGTTGATTTTGAGCGTCGGTGTATTCGTGTAACCAAGCAGCTATGTCGAACCGCTGAGAAACCCTATTTTGTAACATCACCGAAAACCAAAAGCGGTATTCGAGTGATCCCTATGACAGATTCCGTGTATATGGCTTTCCGTAATGTGGTGGAGCATAGAGGGAAACCCAAAATCGAGATGATTGTTGACGGTTACAGTGGTTTCCTTTTTTTGGACAAGGATAAGCGTCCTAAGGTAGCAATGCACCTGGAAAACTACATGAGAGGGCTTCAAAAACGCTATTTGAAATCTCACGGCAACACGTTACCTACGATTACGCCCCATGTATTACGGCATACTTTCTGCACCAATGCTCAGCAGGCTATGCTGGACGTTAAAAGCCTCCAGTATATCATGGGACACTCTACCGCCAGCGTCACCCTGGACGTTTACACACACAGCAACTATGAATCCGCTGAACGGGCATTTCGACAAATTGCGGCCTCGCTTTAACATCAGCGAGCTTACACACTATTTACACACTTTTCCCTCTCGGCAATGTGGATTTGCGTAGATTTGCGTGAATTTAGAGAAATACGCAAAATTAGAAAACGCCGGAAAAGTTATGAAATCGAATATAATCCATCATTTTTCAATCATTTTACGCTACATTGTGATGATGGTGAAATAAATTTTCTCAAGGGCGGTATGTACTAATCCAATACCAAAAGTTTGGGCCCCCGGAACGCTGTTCCGGGGGCCTTTTCTTGTCAGATTTGCAGGGGACAGCATCAATCAGACCGATCCGGCCCGCTACTGGTAACGGCCGCCCAGGTTCTGCCGCCGTCGCCGGTGACAAAGACACAGGACAGCGTATCCTCCTGACCGCCATCATAATACATACTGACTGTAAGTAGAGTCCCTACGTCCAGAGCAGCACCACTGGGTATGGCAGCCTGTTGTGCAAGGTCTGCCGCAGCAGGTGGGAGAGTGGTCTGTGCCTGGGACAGCTGAGGTACTTGGGCTGATCCCTGCCCAAGTACGGTTGCCATCCCTTGCTCCGCCGGGGCAGGAACGAAGTTTTGCAGGGAAAAGGCGCTCTCCACGCTGCCTGGAATCAGCAGCCGGGCGGCAGGCAGCAGCCACAGGGCGTAGAGGATCACAGGGGAGATGCGCCTGCGGAAGAGTGTGCGCAGGAGCAGCAGCACGGCGATGAGTAAAGTCCCCTGTACGGTCATTTGCAGCAGCTGTGTCATGAGCCTTCCCTGCCTTTCCGCAAAAGCGTGATCAGCTCTTCTACCTCTGCGCTGTCCAGCGCCTCTGAGCTTACCAGGGACTGGGCCAGCAGAGCCACGTCCCCACCGTATACCCGGTCCAAAATCTGCCGGGTCTCCTCCTGTACCGCTGCTTCCTTCTGAATCAGTGGCCGGTAGAGCTTTACCGGCTTGGCCTCTTCACAGGAGATGGCCCCTTTCTTCTCCATACGCTTCAGGAAGGCGGCTACCGCCGGCTTGCTCCAGTTCTGGGCCGCAACACCGTCACAGATCTCCCGAAAGGTAGCAGTCCCTCGTTTCCAGATTTCCTGCATGATGAGCCACTCGCTGTGAGAAAGAGATACACTGCGTTCCATACCACACCTCCATTAACTATTTGTCTAATAAGACTATAGCGCATCTCGAACGGGAAGTCAAGAAGATATTAACTAAATAGTTAATGAGGCCAGCGGCTGGGGAAAGCAGGGGGAGGTGCCCTTTCCTTCACGAGCTGAAAATTCTTTCAGGTGCCCCCTTGCATTTTAGACCAGAATATGATAGGTTGATAGTAATAGAAAATACTTTTATAAAAGAAGGGGTGGCGTATGCAAAAAGCGTTGACGTCTGCGGCCCTGAAACAAACCAATCGGCGAAGAATCTATCAATATATTTATCAAAACGGGGAGCCGGTGACCAAGCAGGAGATTGCCGGGGCCCTGGGGCTGAGTTTGCCTACGGTATCCGGTAATCTGAACGATTTTCTGGAGGAGGGCCTGTTGTCCTATTCCGGTACCCAGGCCTCCACAGGCGGGCGGAAGCCCAGGACCATCTCCCTGGTGGCGGACGCGCGGTTTTCTGTGGGCATCTCCATTATGGATGACGCGGTGCGGCTGGTGGCCATCAACATCCGGGCTCAGGAATTGGGATACCAAAAAGTGTGTAAGAAGTTCAGCCACAGCCCCCATTATTATCAGGAGGTGGCCCAGCTGCTGGAGCACTTCCTGGACGCGCTGGGGCTGGATCGAAAAAGGCTGCTGGGCGTGGGGATCACCGTTCCGGGCATTGTGGATGCCGAGCGGGAGCGGCTGGTGTTTGCCCCCACGCTGGAACTGCGGGATATCCCTCTGGCTGAAATCACAGGGGCCTTTTCCTACGCAGTTCGTGTAGAAAACGACGCCAATGCCAGCGGATATGCGGAGAGCTGGGCAAGAAGCGAGAGCAGAAATTTGATTTATCTCTCTCTGGAGCGCGGCGTGGGCGGCGCCATCCTGATGGGGAACAAGCCCTATGTCGGGGACAACGGCCGCAGCGGCGAATTCGGCCATATCTGCATTGTGCCTGACGGCAGACCCTGCCGGTGCGGCAAGCGGGGCTGCCTGGAAGCCTACTGCTCCACATCCCGGCTCAGCGATGATCTGGGCATTACCCTGGAGGAGTTTTTCTCCATGCTGAAGTGCGGCAACTACCAGATTGCCCTGACCTGGGAGCAATATCGCCATCACCTGACCGACGGCCTGGCCATCATTCGGATGGGCATGGACTGTGATATTGTGTTGGGCGGAATGCTGGCGGCCTATCTGGAGGATCAGCTGGATCTGATCCGGCAGGAGGTATGCCAAAAGACCCTCTTTGACGAGGATGGCGCATTTCTGACTTTGGACCGGTTCAAATCTCACAGCGCCTGTGTGGGCACGGCCCTGCACGATGTGAACCGCTTCTTGGATTCCTTTTAATGAAATAAGAAAAAAGGGACGCCCGGCAGCACTGCTGCCGGGCGCCCCTTTTTGGCAAATGGCACATAGCACTTTATACAATCTTTTCGGCAATTGGGAGAAATGTCAAAAAGGGGATTGACTTTTCATATTTGAGAGTGTAATCTAATGGCAAGAACTTTAGTAAATCTATTTTATAAAACGGATTTACGATAGCGTAACGGTGATAAGGAAAAGGAGGAACCAGCTATGGGCAAGCGACCTGTTACTCTGTGTACCTGTCAGTGGGCGGACCTGCCTCTGGACGAATTGTGTGCGCTGGCGGAGAAGATGGGCTATGATGGCCTGGAGATCGCCTGCTGGGGCAGCAATCTGGATCTGGACCGGGCCCTGGAAGACGAGAGCTACATCCCCTGGGTGCAGGAGACCCTGAAGAAGCACAACCTGATCTGCAAGGCCCTGGCTACCCACATCATCGGCCAGTGTGTGGGCGACGCGCCCGATCCCCGGCTGAATAACTTTGCGCCCGCCGCTCTGGCCGATCAGCCCGACGCCATCCGCCAGTGGGGCATCGATACCATGAAGAAGGCCGCCGTGGTGGCCAACAAGATGGGTATCAAGATCATCACCGGCTTTACCGGCTCCCCCATCTGGCGCTACCTCTACTCCTTCCCCCAGACCACCGAGGAGATGATCGAGGACGGCTACAACAAGATCGTGGAGCTGTGGACCCCCATCCTCAACGAGTTCAAGAAGAACGATGTGAAGTTTGCGCTGGAGGTCCATCCCGGTGAGATCGCTTTTGACTACTACTCCACCAAGCGCCTGCTGGAGAAGTTCTCCGACCGGCTGGAGTTCGGCATCAACTTCGATCCCAGCCACCTGATCTGGCAGGGCATCAAGCCCCACCTGTTCCTGTCCGACTTCCGTGACCGCATCTACCACGTCCACATGAAGGACGCCGCCGTCACCCTGGATGGCCGCAGCGGTCTGCTGGGCTCCCACATTGATTTCGGCGACCTGCGCCGGGGCTGGAACTTCCGCTCCCTGGGCCACGGCGACGTGAACTTCGAGGAGATCATCCGGGTGCTCAACGACATGGGCTACGACGGCCCCCTGTCGGTGGAGTGGGAGGACAGCGGTATGGACCGCATCGACGGTGCCACCGAGGCCGCCGCCTTTGTCCGCAAGGTGGACTTCAAGAAATCTGATATCAAGTTTGACGACGCCATCTCCAATGGCTGAGGAAAGGCAGGTCTGAAAGCATGGCAAAAGAACTGAGATACGGCATGGTGGGCGGCAGCGTGTACGCCTTCATCGGCGAAGTGCATCGCAAGGCCATCGCCTTTGATCCCCGGGCGGAGCTGGTGTGCGGCTGCTTCTCCAACATCCCGTCGGAGAACGAGGATACTGCCAAGGCCTACGGCATCGATCCCGGCCGGATGTATGCCGACTACAAGGAGATGGCCAAGGCGGAGGCTGCCCGGGAGGACGGCATCGATTTCGTCTCCATCTGCACCCCCAACTTCCTCCACTATGAAATCGCCAAGGAGTTCCTGCTGGCGGGCATCAACGTGGTGTGTGAGAAGCCCCTGTGCTTTGAGGTGGCTCAGGCGGAGGAGCTGGAGGCCCTGGCCAAGGAGAAGGATCTGCTCTTTGCCGTGACCTATACCTATCCCGGCTACACCATGAGCCGGGTTATGAAGGACATGATCGCCGCCGGCAAGATCGGCAAGATCGCCGCCGTCAACGCCGAGTATGTGCAGGACTGGCTCATCAACGAGCTGGAGCCCCAGGAGGGGGCCAAGGAGAACCTGTCCGTCTGGCGGAAGGACCCCAAATTCTCCGGCATTTCCAACTGCGTGGGCGACATCGGCACCCACATCGAGGCCTATGTGAACTACGTCACCGGTCTGAAGATCAAGCGCCTGGCCGCTACCACCAATAAGTACGGCCACGCTCTGGACCTGAACGCCAACATCCTGGTGGAGTACGACAACGGCGTCAACGGTGCCTATTGGTGCTCCCAGATCGCCGCCGGCCACTACAACGGCCTGGTGGTCCGGGTCTTCGGCGACCAGGGTGCTCTGGAGTGGCGTCAGGAGCAGCCCGACTATCTGTATTATACCCCCAAGGGTCAGGCCATGCAGGTACTTACCCGGGGCGGCAACGGCATTGACCAGCCCGCTGGCGGCTACAGCCGTCTGCCTGTGGGCCATCCCGAGGGCCTGTATGTGGCTTTCGCCAACATCTACCGGGACTATGTCACCGCTCTCATTGAGAAGAAGGCGGGCCGGCCCTACAACACCGACTCCATCACTATGGTGGACGCCGGTGTGGACGGCGTGAAGTTTGTCCACGCAGTGGTGGAGAGCGCCGAGAAGGACGCCGCCTGGGTGGAGCTGTAACCAACATAGGGCATTTTTTGCAGTAGAAGCTGCGGAAAATAAATTGACAAGGAGGACAATGAACATGAAAAAGTATCTTGCGCTCATTCTTGCCATCGTCATGTCCCTGAGCCTGGTCGCCTGCGGCGGCGGTTCCGGCGGCAGCAGCGAGACCCCCAGCGGCGGCGGTGAGACCCAGACCGGCGGCCAGACCGCTTCCGGCGGCGACATCTACGTCCTGGTGCCCAACGCCGACCACGGCTGGACCGGCGCCGTTCTGACCTACGCCCAGCAGAAGGCTGAGGAGGTCAATGCCGAGGGTACTTACAATGTGGTCGTGCAGGCCGCCACCGACGCCAAGAACCAGCAGGAGCAGATCGACGACCTTCTGGCCGCTGCCACGCCTCCCGCCGGCATCGTGATCCTGCCCTATGACAACACCATGGAATCCTCCATGAACAACATCGCCGCCACCGACATCCCCTTCATCATGGTGGACCGCATCATTGACAACCCTGTGGTGCAGGAGAAGGTTACCGCCAACGTGAAGGGCGATAACGAGGGTATTGGTAAGGCCACTGCCGAGCGCTTCATCGCTGACGGCCTGCAGCCCGGCGACAAGCTGTACGTCATGATCGGCGACACCTCCTCCGTGCCTGAGATGCGCAACAAGGGCTTCACCGAGACTCTGGCTGCCAACGGCTGGACCGAGGAGCAGTTGGCCACCATCGAGTACTCCGCCGCCACCGGCTGGAGCCGTTCCACCGGCAAGCAGCTGTTCATCGACTGGATCAACAGCAAGACCGTGGAGGAACTGGGCGAGTATCACTACATCTTCACCCACGACGACGAGATCGGCATGGGCATTCTGGAAGCTCTGAGCGGCACCGAGATCGAGCAGGCCAAGAAGGACGCTTTCCTGGAGTCCATCAACTCCATCGGCTCCTCCTCCGGCCTGGGCGAGATGTACGAGGTCCTGTCCGGCACCCACGCCAACACCGCCTATCCCGACATCGTGGCCAACTTCGACCTGTTCTCCGTCACCTATCCTCCCAAGATGATCCAGAATGCCGTGGATGACATGATCAGCCATCTCAACGGCGAGACCGTGGAAAAGGATCATACCATCACCGTCGACGTGGTCGACTCCACCAACGTGGCCGATTACGAGGGCTTCTAAACCAGACCGAGCGGCGGTCCCCGCGGGCGCTGTGCCGCCCACGGGGACCGCTGTTCCTTAAAGAGGGTGCCTGACCATGAAACTATTACAGATGACCGATATCACCAAACGCTTCTTCGGCGTCACCGTGCTGGACAAGGTCAGCTTCGACGTGGAGGAAGGGGAGGTACACGCACTGCTGGGCGAAAACGGCGCCGGCAAGTCCACCCTGATGAACATCCTGGGCGGCGTCCACCAGCGGGACGGAGGCACCGTGGAGTTCTGCGGGAAGCAGATGGATTCCATCACAGTCAAATCGGCGGACGAGGCCGGGATCGCCTTCGTCCACCAGGAGCTGAACGTCATCAACGACCTGACCGTCTATGAGAACCTGTTTTTGAACAAGGAGATTTTGGGCAGGTTCCGCCACCTGAACAAAAAAGAGATGATCCGCCAGTCCCAGGAGCTGTTCAACCGGCTGGGGGTGGACATCAACCCCACCGAGATGGTGGGCAGCCTGGACACCAGCCGCAAGCAGCTGCTGGAGATCGCCAAGGCCCTCCACGCCGAGGCCAAGCTGTTTATCCTGGATGAGCCTACCACGGCTCTGAACACCGAGGAGATCGAACATCTCTTCGGCATCGTGCGCCGGCTGAAAGGGGAGGGGAAGTCCTTTATCTTTATCTCCCACAAGATGCCGGAAATTTTTGAGATCGCCGACCGCTATACCATCCTGCGCAACGGCTCTTTCATTTCCTCCGGCCGCATCGCCGACATCACGCCGGAGGAAGTGACCCGGCAGATGGTGGGCGAGGGCTATGTGAACCAGGAGGTTTATGAGGCCCGCAAGCTGGGTGAACCCATCCTGGAGCTGGAGGGACTGACCGGCAAGGGCTTCCACGATGTGAACCTGTCCGTCCGCAAAGGCGAGGTGCTGGGCTTTACCGGCCTGAAGGGCGCAGGCAGCAGCGAGCTGATGCAGGCCGTCTTTGGAGTGGTCCCCTTTACCGCCGGAAAACTGAAGGTATGGGGCAAGCCGGTGGCCTCCGGTACCATCCATAAGGCCATGAAGGACAAGGTGGCCATGCTGGCCGCCAATCGGAAGGAAAACTCCGTCATTCCTGATATGACGCTTCTAGAGAATACATATTGCGCTGAGCACACCCTCAGCGGCCGCCATCCCCATATCCATGTGAAGCGGGAGGCGGCCAAGTACAACAAGCTCAAGCAGATGCTCAACATCAAGGCGGAGAGCCATGAGGACCTGATCGTCAGCCTCTCCGGCGGCAATCAGCAGAAGGTGATCCTGGCCCGGTGGCTCAACACCGAGGCGGAGATCCTGCTGCTGGACAATCCTACCCAGGGCATCGATGTGGGCGCCAAGACCGAGATCTACAAGCTGATCCAGGAGCTGGCCAAGGCGGGCAAAACCGTCATCGTCAATACCCTGGAGATCCCGGAGATCCAAAAGGTGGCCGACCGCTGCGTGGTGTTCTACCACGGCGGTGTCCAGGCCGTGCTGGAGCGCAGCGAGATCACCGAGGAGCGGGTCATGCTCCTGGCTACCAACGCATCCGCCATCCGCGCGGAGCAGGGACAAGAGGTGTGAGACCATGAAAGAGAAGAACAACGCGGCCGCTCTGGTCAAAAGTATCTGGCACAAATATAACTTTATCCTGATCTTCCTGGCCATCCTGGTGGTGTTCCTCATCATCAACCACGGCGCCACCACCATGACCACCCTGATGAACATTCCACGTCACTCCACCGTCATCGGCATCATTGCCCTGGGTATGGGCCTGATCATCCTGACCGGCGACATCGATCTGTCGGTGGGCTCCCAGCTGGCGCTGGTGGGCGGTCTCACCGTCATGGTGTTCAACAACACCAACAACATCGCCCTTTCCTTCCTGTTTGCCGTCTTCATGGGTGTGATTCTGGGCCTTATCAACGGTGTGCTCATCGGCCTGGTGAAAATGCCGGCCTTCATTGTTACGCTGGCCACCATGCTGATGTACCGCTCCATCGCTCAGACCGTGATGAACAGCAACAACTGGACCATCTATCAGCTGGACGCCGGCCTGTCCCAGTGGCAGCCTCTGTGGGTCATCGGCAACCAGTCGGTGATCCAGATCCCAATTCTGGTACTCATCCTGGTGGTGGTAGTAGCCATCATGACCTACCTGTCCACCAGTACCAAGTTCGGCAAGCGGGTGTATGCTCTGGGCAGTAACGAGCGGGCCGCGCAGCTCTCCGGTATCAATGTAAGCATGACCCGGGTGCTGGTCTTTGTCATCGCAGGCGTGCTTATGGGCATCGCCTCCTTCCTCTATGTGGCCAACGTGGGTTCTGTGGACCCGGCCACCAGCGGCAAGAACTATGAGCTGTACGCCATTGCCGGCGTGGTCATCGGTGGCATCAGTATGTCGGGCGGTAAGGGCCGCATCCTGGGTGTGGTGTTCGGTTCTATGTCCTTTACCATTATCGACAAGATCATCACCGCTCTGGGTCTCAACCCGCTGATCAACGACACCATTAAAGGCGCCATCCTGCTGCTGGCCATCGCCGTGCAGATGCTGCCTGCCATCACTCAGAAACTGCGTAAGGCGCGTACAGCATAATTCTGAAATGCAAAAGGGAGGGTATCGCTATGAAAACCTATGAGGAAATTGACAAAACTGTCTATGAGGGGCCGAACAGCAACGAGCCCTTCGCCTTCAAATACTACAACCCCGATGAGGTGTTGGCGGGCAAGCCTATGCGGGAGCACCTGAAGTTCGCCATGAGTTACTGGCATACCATCTGTGCCGAGGGTGTGGATATGTTCGGCAGCGGCACCATGGACAAGAGTTTCGGCCAGAGCGACCCCATGGCGAAGTTCCGGGCCAAGGCGGATTTCGCCTTCGGCCTGATGGATAAGCTGGACCTGGATTACTACTGCTTCCACGATGTGGACATTGCCCCCGAGGGCGCCACGGTAAAGGAGAGCATCGAGAACTTCAAGGTCATGGTGGGCTACCTGAAAGAGCTCCAGGAGAAGCACAACAAGAAGTGCCTGTGGGTCACCGCCAACAACTTCGGTGACAAGAAGTTCATGGCTGGCGCCGCCACTTCCTGCAGCGCCGACGTGTATGCCGTAGCCGCCGCCAAAGTAAAAGCCTGCATTGACGCCGCCATTGAGCTGGGGGCCACCGGCTATGTGTTCTGGGGTGGTCGCGAGGGCTACGAGACCCTGCTGAACACCGACATGGGGCTGGAACTGGACAATCTGGCCCGCTTCCTGACCATGGCCCGGGACTATGGCCGTGCCCACGGTTTTACGGGCGACTTCTACATCGAGCCCAAGCCCAAGGAGCCCACCAAGCATCAGTATGACTTCGACGTAGCCACCTGCATGAACTTCCTGCGGAAGTACGGCCTCACCGGCGACTTCAAGATGAACATTGAAGCCAACCACGCCACCCTGGCGGGCCACACTTTCCAGCACGAGCTGCGCACCGCCATTGTCAACGATTCCTTTGGCTCCATCGACGCAAACCAGGGCGACCTGTTCCTGGGCTGGGATACCGACCAGTTCCCCACCGACGTGTACAACACCACCTACTGCATGATGGAGGTGCTGAAAGCCGGCGGCTTCACCAACGGCGGCCTGAACTTCGACGCCAAGACCCGCCGTCCTTCCAACACCCTGGAGGATATCCTGCTGGCCTACATCGCCGGTATGGACTCCTTCGCCCTGGGTCTGCGGAAGGCTCTGGCCATCCAGGCCGACGGCCGCCTGGACCAGTTCGTGGAGGACCGGTACGCCAGCTACCGCAGCGGCGTGGGCAAGACCATCGTAGATGGCACCGCTACCCTGGAGTCTCTGTCCGACTATGCCATGGGCCTGGAGAAGATCGACGTGCCCAGTGGCCGGCAGGAGTATCTGGAAACCATCGTCAACAACGTCATGTTCCGCTGAGCGCTTGTGCGCGGAGGGGCGCGCCCAGTATGGCGCGCCCCTTTACATTGGAAAGGAGAAGGGCTATGGCATATCTGATGGGTGTGGACCTGGGCACCTCCGGCACCAAGACCGCCCTGTTTGACGAGACAGGCCGCACCGTGGCCTCCTGCACCGCCGATTATCCCCTGGCCCAGCCCCAAAACGGCTGGGCGGAGCAGGACCCGGAAGCCTGGTGGAAGGCGGCCTGCGAGACTATCCGGGGTGTGCTGGACCAGAGCGGCGTTTCCCCAAACGAAGTAAAGGGCGTGGGCCTGTCCGGCCAGATGCACGGTTTGGTGATGCTGGATGGGGAGGGAAGGGTGCTCCCAGGAGATCACAGAACTGGTAGGGAAGGAGCGGCTTATTCAGCTTACCGCCAACCCGGCTCTCCCCGGATTTACCGCCGGTAAGATTCTGTGGGTACGCCGCCATGAGCCGGAGCTGTACGCCAAGTGCCGTCACATTCTGCTGCCCAAGGATTACCTGCGCTATAAGCTGACGGGAGAGTTTGCCACCGAGGTGTCCGACGCCTCGGGCATGAACCTGCTGGACGTGGCCCACCGCTGCTGGTCTCAGGAGGTGCTGGACAAACTGGATATCGATCCCGCTCTGCTGGGCAAGCTGTATGAGTCCGTGGATCTCACCGGCACGGTGACGGCGGCTGCCTCTGCTGCTACCGGCCTGGCCCCCGGCACACCGGTGGCGGGAGGCGCGGGCGACAACGCCGCCGCCGCGGTGGGCACCGGCGTGGTGCGGTCGGGACGAGCCTTTGTCACGCTGGGCACCTCCGGCGTGGTATTTGCCCACGCCGATCAGGTGAGCATCGACCCCGGCGGACGGGTCCATACCTTCTGCGCCGCCGTGCCCGGAGCGTGGACAGTGATGAGCTGTACCCTGGCCGCCGGTCTGTCCCTCCAGTGGTTCCGCAACCAGTTCTGCGCCGAAGAGCGGCAGCAGGCGGCGGAGGAGGGGGTGGACCCTTACGATATCATGACCCGGGAGGCAGCACAGTCTCCCATCGGGGCCAACCGGCTGCTCTACCTGCCCTACCTGATGGGCGAGCGGTCCCCATTGCTGGACGAGAAGGCCAGAGGCGCTTTTATCGGCCTGTCCGCCATGCACGGCCGGGGAGATTTGATCCGGGCGGTGATGGAGGGCGTGTCCTACTCCCAGCGCCAGTGTCTGGACATTTTAAGGGAGATGGGAGTGGCCCCCGACCACATCATGGCCTGCGGTGGCGGCGGACGATCCCCCTTCTGGCGGCAGATGCTGGCCGATGTGCTGGGCTGCACCGTCCAGACCGCCAAGGCGGCTCAGGAGGGGCCCGCCCTGGGCGCTGCTATCCTGGCAGGCGTGTGCGCCGGGGTGTACCCAGACGTGCCCGCCGCCTGCGACGCCATTGTCCATCCCGATCAGTCCTGCGCCCCCAACAGCGGGGACAGCGCCCGGTATGAGCCCTTCTACCGGCTGTATACAGAACTCTATCCCGCCCTCAGAGACAGCTTCTCACAGCTGTATGACCTGTAACAAACGCGGCGCTGCCCACCGGCAGCGCCGCGTTTTTGCGGTGCAGCTTGAGAAACACGGCCAGAAGAATACCGGCCAAGAGGATGGATTTTGCTATGGGAAACACAACTAGATAAAGAAAAATATACCAGCAGAAAAGGCGCTGTTACATATATTACACAAAAATTTTTCAGAAATAATACGGTGCAAAGGCTGATATTACTAAAAAAGGCTTGCACCCGAAGGAATGTTTTGTTAAAATAACACTGCATCAAACGGAGCGGTTCAACCGCTGCGGACCGGGGAGAGATGGTGCTGCCCGGAAGAAAGGAAGGAAAGGGCCAGGAAACAGAAGGGAAAGCCGGACGGACCGTCCGGCTTTTTTGGCCAAATCTGCAGTATGGAGGTGAGAGGGCAGGATACATCCGGGAGAAGAAACGGCTGCGCGGGTGCGTGGCCTCGTGTAAGGAAGGATGGATGATGATCGTATGAGACGGAAGCTAAAACCCCTGCTATCCACGTTATTAACCATCGCTATGATCCTGTCCCTGCTGCCCACCGCGGTTTTTGCGGCTGGTGAGACGGGGACCTATTTTAAAGTCACTGAAAATCAAGATGACTGGAGCGGCGAATACCTACTGGTCTATGAGGTATCGGATTCTGCCTCCTATGTGTTCAACAGTAGCTTGAGCAAGCTAGATAACGCTAATAACTATGTGGAAGTCTCCCATGAGTCAGATTCCATCACTACTCAGCGGGACTATGCCGTTACAGTGGAGGCTGTGGAAGGCGGCTATGTGATGCGCTCCTCCAGCGGCAGCTATCTCTATACCCCCTCCGAAAGAAATACTATTGCAACTTC
>NZ_CAJFGT010000027.1:13752-20948 GCF_904377885.1 Flavonifractor sp. An112
ACTTCCACAAATAAGAGCACCGCTGCTCAGTATCCCATCACGTTTACAGTGCAGACAGACGGTGTGGATATTGCTCTCAGCTCCGGTCCCCATATGCGTTTTAACGCAAATGGTGACCAGATGCGGTTCCGGTACTATAAGTCCACAACATATACTGGTCAACAGCCTGTTACTCTCTACAAATTTGACGGCGAGGGTGGCGGTGAGGTGACCCCTCCTGATCCTGAGGAGCCGCAGGTTATCACCATCGCCCAGGCGCTGGATGCTGTCGATGGTACGGAAAATCTGACCGTCAAGGGCGTGGTCACCCTGATCGACGGCAAGAACGTCTACCTCCAGGACAGCACTGGTGGTATCTGCGCTTTCCTGCCCAACAGCCCCACCGACCTCTCTCTTGGTGATACTGTTATTGCTACCGGCAAGCGGGATAATTTTAAGGGCCTTCCGGAACTGGCCGGAGCCACCTATGAAAAATCCTCCGGTCTGACCCTCGAGCCCGTCGTCAAGACCATTGGCGCGCTGACCACCGTCGACATTTGCACCTATGTGACCCTCCAGAACGTGAAGGTCACCGAGGTGTATGATAACAACGGCGCCTATTCCAGTCCCAACATCACCGTCACCGATGGTACCGACTCCATCCAGCTCTACAAAGCCGTGGTGAAGAAGAACGAGGACGGCACCTGGCCTGTAAAGGTAGGCGACGTCATCACCATCACCGCCGCTGTGGGCGTGTTTAACGATACCCTCCAGCTGCGCAACACCACCGTTGACGAAATCGACCTGGACGGCACCCCTGCCGGCCCAATCGCCGATGGCGATCAGGTAGTCATTTATAACCCCCAATACGGCAAGGCCCTGTCCGGAACCTATACCGGCTACTACAACAACGGCACCACCGTGACCATGGAGAACGGCACTCTGTCCGGCTTTACCTCCAGCGATGTGTGGACCGTCATTGATAACGGCGACGGCACCTGGTCCTTCTCCTACAACGGTCAGAAGATCGGTATGGGCGATTCTTTCTCCAGTATGCCGCTGGGCGAAAAGAACGACCAGTGGGTGCTGGAGGATGCCGACAACGGACTCTATTATATCAAGAATACTGTCCGCAACTCCTACATGGAGTGGTACGCTGAGAAAAACAACTGGAGTTCTTACAATAAGATTAATTCCGGCAGCGAGGGTATGTTTGCCCTCTCCTTCTACAAGGTTACCGAGATTCCCGAGGAACCCAGTGGCGATCTGCCCAAGAATGGCGACACAGTTGTTATTTACAACCTGTCCGCTCAGGGTGTGCTGGCCGGAGAGGGTGACAATCAGGTTGTCAACAACGCCGAGGCCACCGTGGCCGACGGCGTGGCCACCCCTGCCAACGGCGCTCGGGTGTTCACCGTGGAGAAAAACGGCGAGTATTTCCGCTTCAAGACAGAACATGACGGCTACCTCTGCTCCAACGGTACCGGCAACAACGCCTTCTATTCCCAGAAGGCTTCTGACGATGCCGACTGGACCCTCACCGCCGGAAAGAAGGGCGGTTGGAATCTGGAGAGCCGCACCGCAAAATTCAACGGGCAGTATTCCCAGTATCTGGAGTACTATGGTGGTTCCTACAAGACCTACAGTATGTACAATGTCACCGATTACGACATCTATGAGTTCCTCTTCTACCCTGTGGCTGAGGGCATTACCATCACCGATGGCGTGGTCAATATGCCCGCTGTCACCTTTGGGCTCCTGCCCGACGCTTATGTGGGTCAGGAGTACTCCGTCAGCTTCACTGTGGATTCCGTCTTTGGGGTGAAGGACATCTCCGCCAAGTATGGCGGCACCGCTGCCGAGCTGACCAATGACAACGGCACCTACTCCTTCACCATTCCCGACTCTGCCATGGTCGCCGGTGATGTGGTGATCACCATTGAGGGAACGGACAACAAGGACGTGGCCTTTACCGGCACCACCACCCTTGCTGTCAAGGATGAGCCCTATATCCTCGAGGTGTTCCCCGCCGCCAATGCCCAGACCGGCGACGAGAAGCAGCCCGAAATCGGCTTCACCTTCGGCAACGCCGGGGAGAATCCCACCGTCACCCTGAAGGTGAACGACCAGGATGTTATTCCCACCGTGGAGAACGGCAAGGCCTCTTACACCCCCGCCGAGGCCATGGCCGACGGCAAGGTCTCCGTCACCGCCACCGTCACCCGGGACGGTGGAAAGACCGCCTCCCGTACCTGGACCTTTACCATCGGCACGGCCCAGTATCAGCTCTACTTCGGCCAGCTCCACTCCCACACCGCCGAGTACTCCGACGGCGCGGGTACCCTCCAGGAGGGCCTGAACTACGTGGCCAGCCTGCCCGAGAGCGCCAACGTGGACTTCGTGGCCTTTACCGACCACTCCAACTACTTTGACACCTCCTCCGACGCCAACCCCGAGGCCGCCCTCTACGACCCCAAGCAGATGTCCGAGGAGAGCGCGGCGAAGTGGAACGCCTACACCGGCGCCATCAACGCCTTCAACCAGGAGCACGCCGGCGAAGTGGTGGCCCTGGCCGGCTTCGAGATGACCTGGTCCGGCGGCCCCGGCCACATCAACACTTTTAACACCCCCGGCATCGTCTCCCGCAACAACACCACGCTGAACAACAAGACTGCCGACGCGGGTATGAAGGCCTACTATGCCCTGCTGAGCAATGAGAACCTGGCGGACTCCATCAGCCAGTTCAACCACCCCGGCACTACCTTCGGCAACTTCAGTGACTTCGGCTACTATGACCCCATCATTGACACCCGGATGCACCTGGTGGAGGTGGGCAACGGCGAAGGCGCCATCGGCGCCGGCGGTTACTACCCCAGCTATGAGCAGTACATCATGGCCCTGGACAAGGGCTGGCACGTGGCCCCCACCAACAACCAGGACAACCATAAGGGCAAGTGGGGCAACGCCAACGACGCCCGTGATGTGGTCCTGACCGACAACTTCTCTGAGGAAGGCATCTATGAGGCCATCCGGAACTATCGCGTCTACGCCACCGAGGACAAGAACCTGGAGATCAACTACACCCTCAACGGCCAGCTGCTGGGCTCCATTATCTCCGAGGTCCCCGAGAATGTCAGCATCAACGTCAGCGTGTATGACCCCGATGACTCCGACTCCATCTCCAAGGTGGAAGTGATGGTCAACTCCGGCGCTGTGGCCTACACCTGGGATGATCCCACTGAGCTGGCCTCCGGTGAGCTGGAGTGCACCATCCCCGCCAGCTACAGCTACTACTTCATCCGCGTCACCCAGGGCGACGGCGACCTGGCTGTCACCGCCCCCGTGTGGGTGGGCGACGTAGTGAAGCTGGGCATCTCCGCTGTGGAATGCGATACCGCTACCCCCGTCACTGGCGAGGAGTTGAAGATTAACACCACTCTGTTCAACAGCGAGTCCAATCCTGCCACTGTTAAGTCCATCACCTACACCAGCGGCAGCGAGATTCTGGGCACCGATAACACCGAGCGGACCATTCCTGCCTCCGGCACCCTTGCCGTGGAGTGGGGCTATGTCCCCGATATGGCCCGGGTGATGACCGTTACTGTTACCGTGGTCCTGGTGGAGGACGGCATTGAGTACACCTATTCCAAGGATATCTCCCTGGATATTCTGGATGCCAGCCAGCTGGTGTACATCGGCATCGACGCCTCCCACCTCAACGAGTATGTGGCCGGCAACTACAAGGACTCCATGGGCAACTTCGGCGACCTGGCTGCCGGCTACTCGGTGCGCACGGTTCAGCTGAACACCAGCGAGGACCTGATCGCCGCCTGTGAGAACCAGAGCGGCAAGTACAAGGCCATCATCCTCACCGCGCCCTCCCGCCGGAACGGCGACGCCCTGCGCGACCCCTATGTCTGCTACTCCGATGCGGAGATCCAGGCCCTGAAGGCCTTCAACGCCGCTGGTGGTACTCTGGTGCTGGCCGGTTGGTCCGACTATTATGAGCACTATGAGAGCTTCCCCGCTGCCGATCATATGGCTGCCCAGCAGAACAAGGTTCTGGAGGCTCTGGGCTCTTCCCTGCGTATTGGTGACGACGCCACCAACGATGACAAACTCAACGGCGGACAGACCCAGCGGCTCTACTTCTCCACCTATAATTGGGACAACTTCCTGATGAACGGTGTGGAGTTTGACCCTGAGAATCCCAACAACAACCTGTATTCTCAGCTCTTCAGCCAGTATGGCGGCGCTTCCATCTATGCGGTGGACGCTGAGGGCAATCCCACCAGCACCCTGCCCGACACCGTCTCTCCCGTGGTCTACGGCCATGCCACTACCTATTCCAAGGACAGTGATAACGACGGTCTGGGCGGCGATTCTATGCCCAAGTACGCTGTGGCCGAGGGTGATGATCGCCTGATGGTGCTGGCCACCGAGGACCTGGGCGATGACAAGGGCCTCATCGTTGTTTCCGGCGCAGCCTTCATGTCCAACTTTGAGGTCCAGGCTGAAGTGGGTGACTCCGGCGCTGAGAAGAACTACTCCAACTACAACATCTGCGAGAATCTGGTGAACTACATCAATCCTGTCACCATCACTAATATCGCCGACGTGCAGGCTCAGAAGCAGGAGGGCATCAAGTATGTCATCGAGGGCGTGGTCACCTCCAACGCCTCCGGTTACGACAAGGATACCGCCTTCTTCGACTGCATCTATGTCCAGGACGGCACCGCCGGTATCAATGCCTTCCCCGTGGCTGGCAATTATAAGATCGGTGACAAGGTGCGTATCACCGGCACCACCTCCTCCTATCAGGGCGAGCGTCAGATCGCCGTCACTTCCATTGAGAAGATCGGCGAAGGCACCGTGGAGCCCAAGCTCATCACCACCAAGGAGGCCGCCGAGTCCACTTATTTGGGCAGCCTGGTCCAGATCAAGGGCGTGGTGGTCAGCTTTGCGGAGGCGGAGGGTCTGGTCCAGACTATTATGGTCCGGGACGAGAGCGGCTACGACGCCCGGGTGTTCATCGATGGCTATATCACCAAGGACAAGGCCATTGAAAACCTGGCTGTGGGCCACGAGATCACCGTGACCGGCCTGGCCTCCTATGACAACACCTTCAATGCCCCCGAGGGCCCCTTCCCCCGTATCCGCATTCGGGACCGGGCCGACATCATCTGCGGCACCGAGGTGGTGGACATTCCTCCTGCGTATGTGCCTCCCACCTCCACCACCTACGCCATCACTGTGGAGGGCAGCGACAACGGTACCGTGACTGCCAGCCGCACCCGCGCCTCCAAGGGCCTGACCATCACCCTGACTGTGAAGGCTGACGAAGGCTACGAGCTGAATGTACTGACCGTTACCGACAAGAACGGAAACGAGATCAAGCTCACCGACAAGGGGGACGGCAAGTACACCTTTGCCATGCCCGCCTCCGCTGTCACTGTGGAAGCCTCCTTTGCCGCCAAGAGTGTGGAGAACGAACTGCCATTCACGGATGTGGATGTGGACGACTGGTTCTACAGTGCCGTAAAATATGTCTATGACAACGACCTCATGAACGGCACCTCTGCCACCCAGTTCTCCCCCTTCATGACCACCAGCCGGGCCATGATCCTTACCATCCTGGCCCGCTACAATGGCGTGGATACCTCCACCGGCGCTACCTGGTATGAGGCCGGTGTGGCCTGGGCGGTGGAGAACGGCGTGTCCGACGGCACCAATCTGGAGGCTGCCGTGTCCCGTGAGCAGCTGGTCACCATGCTGTGGCGTCTTGTGGGCAGCCCCGTCATTGAGTGCGACCTGACCGCCTATCCTGACAGCAGTTCTGTCAGCGACTGGGCCGCCCAGGCTATGGCTTGGGCTGTGGATACCGGTATCATTATCGGTACTGGCGCCGGCACCCTTAATCCTCAGGGGAACGCGACCCGTGCGGAAGTGGCTGCCGTGCTGGCCCGCTTTGCAGAAAACGACTGATTCCATACTTGCGTATGCGGGGCGCCGCCTGCCTCGGTGGGCGGCGCCCCGCCTTATATCTTGAGAGGAGAGCGCCATGGGACAAAAGAAACAAAAGCAGCCTGTTCTGCTGGAAAAGCAGCCCCTATGGCCTCCCAGCAAGGGCCGGATTGCAGGGCTGATTGTGGGGCTGTGCCTGCTGCTCATTCTGGTGGTGGGGGGTGTGCTGCTCCAACCGGAGAATGGGGAGCTGACTGCGGCCCAGAAGAGAAACTTTGCTTCTGCCCGCGTTACCGATATCCTGGCCGATGATGCCCAGCCGGATGAATGGACCGAGGGCCTGCGGGTGGGCAGCCAGTATTTGGAACTTGAAATTCTCAGCGGTCCCTATAAGGGGGCCGTTCTGGAGGCCATCAATTACCTCACCGCCTATGCCAATGTGGACTGCTCCCTGGGTACCCGGGTCATTGTGCGGCTGGATGTGGATGACAATGGGGACCCATATGTGATCTCCATTCCCAACTACGACCGAGGTATCGTTCTGGTGGGGATGCTGGTGGTTTTTGCTCTGCTGCTGATCCTCATTGGCGGCAAAAAGGGAGTCATGGCTCTGCTGGGATTGGCCTACACCCTGGCCGGTATCTGGTTTTTGCTCATTCCCATGGTACTGAAGGGAGCGCCATCCATTCCGTCGGCTATCTTTATTGCGGCGCTGACGGCGGCGGCGTCCCTGCTGATGCTGACCGGTTTTTCACGCAAGACCCTGTGCGCCGGACTGGGCTGCGTATGCGGCGTGGCGGCGGCAGGCCTGTTCGCCTGGATCGTGGGGATCATCACCCCGATTGGCGGGTTCAATATGTCGGAGGCGGAGGAACTGGTGCTGCGGGCCTATGACAGCCCCCTGGAGATCCGGGGCCTGCTGGTCAGCGGCATCCTCATCGCCGCCCTGGGGGCGGTGATGGATGTGGCCATGTCCATCTCCTCCGCCTGCCATGAGTTGCGGGTGGTGGACCCGGAGATTACCTCCGGCCGCCTGTTCCGGTCGGGGATGAACATTGGCCGGGACGCCATGGGCACCATGGCCAATACGCTGATCCTGGCCTTTGCGGGCGCCTCCTTCAATATGCTGCTGCTCTTCCAGGTCTATCATTACCCTCTGATTCAGATCATCAACAGCGATACCATGGCCATTGAGCTGATCCAGAGTGTGGCCGGCTCGGTGGGCATTATCTTGACCGTGCCGCTGGTTTCCC